>CANDYO010000053.1 GCA_947424995.1 Rickettsiales bacterium
CTAAAGTTTCAATATTTTTAGTAGCTATTTCGAATAATTTATCATCAAGTTCATCTATTTTTTCATTGGCAATATCTAGTTTATTTTGTAATTCAGTAACTTCGTTTAGCTTTGAAGCTAGATCCTTATTTACTACTTTTAGCTTATCTTGTAAGTTTCCAATTTCCGTTGCTTTAGAAGCAAGATCTACGTTGGCGGCATTTAGCTTACTTTGCAAATCAATAACTTCACCTACCTTAGAAGATAGATCCTTATTTACTACTTTTAGTTTATCTTGCAAGCTTTCAATTTCTGTAGCTTTAGAAGCAAGATTTATGTTCGCGGCATTTAATTTACTTTGCAAATCAATAACTTCACCTACCTTAGAAGTAAGATCTTTATTTACTACTTTTAGTTTATCTTGCAAGTTTCCAATTTCTATTGTTTTAGAAGCAAGGTTTGTGTTAGCAGCACTTAGCTTACTTTGTAACTCTTGATTATCAGCCGAATCAACCATTTTTCCACATCTAGCTAATATCATTCTTGCATGCTCATGCAATTGTTCGTCCATTTGTTTTATTCCATCCGCCATATAAACCTCCTATTGATTATTAAAATTTATATACAACACCTAATAAAAATTCGTTTGAGATTAGTTTTCCTGTCCTTGGAGCCGCTGCGGTCGAGCCTCCACTACCTGTTAATGCTCCAGTTTTAAATTTACCCAAATTTACATATTGATAACGCAAGTCCATATCAAAAACTTTACTAACCGTAAATCTAATGCCTAACCCAGCTTTGTAAGCGAAATTATTATGAACAGCTGTATTATAGTTAGCTGCATAACTAGCACCTAAAGAATTTGCTTTGTTTATTGAAGAGCTTGTTTTATTGCTGGAAACTCCTCCAGCTAAAGTTAGATAGGGTGTTAAATTATTGACTTCAGTAATGTCGTAATAAGCATTCAGCATTACTGCTAATGACTTTACTTTAGTGTTATATGTATCAGTGATAGTATATGGGATAAAATTAGATATATATCCTGAAGTAGTAGAATAATTATTTTTAAAATTTGGTCTATAATCTAAGCTTAGGCTAGTACGAAAATATTCGTTAAGTCTTAAACCTGTTTCAATACCATATACAGGGCTATGATTTAAATTACCTTGAAACCCTCCTTGAGGTTTTTGGCTACGTGCATAGCCTAAATTTAATTGCGCATAATAATAATCGTTTTTATTACGTTGCTCTTCTGATGCTACAGCAACTAATGTAGAGCAGATTATAACTATAGATATTGCAGTATTTCTTAATCTCATGCTACTATCCTCCATATGTAATTTACGCAAAAATTAAACCTACTTCATCGTGATGAAATCCTAAATTTTGATTATTACCTAATGTTGAAATGTTCATTTCACGAATGTCTAAAATATTTTCTAAATGATTGTCTATTAGACCCAATGATTCCCATCCGACTTCATTTACTGCAGTTATTATCTCTGATGTACTTTCATTAGCATGTGGATTATGTCCTGCATTTAATTTTAGCCTATTATTTAATAGCTCCTGAAAATTAGAAGCCTTATTAACTTTATCGTCATTCCTACTATCATGTTGGAGATAGTCATGATTATCTAGAGCAGAGTTATGCGCACCCAAATTAGCAAAGTAGTAGCGAAGATAGATAACTAAAATAGAGGCCATAGACTTAGCCTTACCATAAAAAAATTCTAAATTTTGATCACTACCTAATAGTGAAATATCTATTTTATGAATGTCTAGAGTGATTTCTAAATGGTTGTCTGTTGTATCGCCTGATGGTTTCCATCCTGCTTCATTTACTGCAGTTATTATCTCTGATGTACTTTCATCAGCATGTGGGTTCTGTCCTGCATTTAATTTTGCTCTATTATTTAATGGATCCTGAAAATCAGAATCCTTTTTATCTTTATCATCATCTTCGTCATTATCATCTCTACTATCACGTTGGGGATGGTCACGATTATCTTGAGCAGCGTTATGCGCACCCAAATTAGCAAGATAATAACAAAGATAGGTGACTAAAGCAGAAGCTATAGCCCCCACTCCATACATCAAAATATGTGTATAATTTCCTTGAGCAATTTGAGTACCATTTGTTTGAGATAACACCCCCTGAGACAACTCCCCCTTGGTGTAATCTATCTTGGTCACACTTTCTCTTTTTTTAGTCATAATATACCTCCTCTAAATTTCGTTAACTTAGGAGCAATATATATGGACTAGGGAACTAATTATTTGATTTTTATCAAATAATTAGAAATTATTATTTCAGGAGGAAAGTAGAAGATATAGTAAGAAAAGCATAAACCATCATGATAATGGCTTATGCTTTTATTGAATAAAAATTGAATTTATTTTTTTGCTTTAGTTGGGTTCACATCAGACATCTTGCTAGGGCAGCAAGAAGCTTTAACTTGATTCATATGTTCACTTACTTTATTTCCAGCTGCTTCAAGCGTTTCTAAATGAAATTTAGCATACATTTCAGTAAGCTCTCTGAAATCTTCTAAACTAGACTTAATTAAGTCTGCTTGTCTTGCCATATTAGATTCTGGATTACGCGAAGAAGCTACATCTTGCATCAATTGAGATAATTCTGCAGAATGTTTTTTAACAATTTCTGCTTGTCTACGCATCATTGCTTGAGCATTCTCAAGTGATAACTTACCTAAATCAGCAAAACCGCTCATATTTTTAAGATTTTCAGCATAACGAGAAGCTACATCAGCTGGACTTTTACTTGGATCATTCTGACAAAAAGCTTTAAGCCAAGGCATAGATTCCGTCATTTTACCTGAGATGTCTGCCCAATTTTTTTGATCGAAACCTTTACTCCACATCTCCATAGGATTTTTAAACATTTCCATTATTGGATTATTCATAAAACCATTCATAGCATATCTCCTTTTTAGCCGTCAATAATAACCTGTTTTATTTGCAACTAATACTAGCATAAAATTTTGTGCGTCGCAATAAGATTGTTATGACTATTTATTTAAATTCCCACAGCAAAAGCTCAAATTAGCCCTGTAGTTATAAGAATAATTAGTTTACACTTGAAAAATAGCTATTCCTGAATGATAATATTTTAAACTAATGATTGTTATGAGGTTGTTACTACAGTGAAGATAGTAAATCAATTGCTATATTTTTTTTTGACATATCTACTAGCAGCATCTTAGAGACAGGCAAAAATTTATGTCGAACGTTTTGAATTTTCTAATATCCAGACCTATAAAAATATTAGTTGCTATTATAATCATCTGTATTATAGCTTTGCGCATTATACCATATTTTATTAATACTGATAAATATAGCGCATTACTGGTTAATAGAATCGCAGAAATTAGCGGAAAAACCGTAACTATTAATGGCAAGGTAGAACTTACTCTCTCTACAACTGCACGAGTAGCCATTCCAAATATTAGCATTACTGATGCCAACAACCCTAATGAAGGTACTTTTCTTAAAGCTAACAATTTAATTCTTTCTGCATCTTTATTCAATTTGCTGCTAGGAAAAAGATCCTTTGATAAATTAGAATTAGAAAATGCGCAGATTAATATAGCAATCATTCCAGATTCTAAAAATTATCATCCCTTAGTACTACTAGAAAATATACTAACCGATAACAAAATAGTATCTAATTTAAATTCTATTGTACTAAGAGACTCTACCATATCATATAATATTAACCTAGGGCAAGGTAGCTTCGACCGAGTTAATCTTAATTTAGACTCTAAAGCTGAGGGTTCAATTGAAATCACAGGAAGTTTATATAAAAATATGGCAGGAAGTTTATATAAAGATGACGAATTAATCACATTAGCTTTAACCACCGAAATTGATAAAAATCTAAATCAAGGCTCACAAATTAAATTGAACATTCAAAGCGATGGATTGAATATAGATTTTGCTGGTCATTTACAAAACATAGACAATAAAGTTAATGTACTTGGTAATATGAAGTCACAAATCAAATCTCCATCATTATTAATGTTTGAACTGGTAAAAATCATGCCATTCTTAGAAGAAGTTCAGCAAAAAAACTTAAATGAACCAGTTGAAATAATTTCAGGCTTTTCAATCGCAGACAACAATGTACGGATAACCGATATTAAAATCAACTCCACTTATCTCAATGGAACTGGTAACTTTGGCTTTTCTTTAAGCGACAAATTAAACTTAGAGGTATCTTTTGATTTAGATAGTCTTGATATTACTAAATTTGCATCCTTTAAAGAAGATGACATACCAACAGCTTCATCCGAACAGATTCTAGATGACAGCCAAAATATAGATAGTAATAAAAAAAATACCGATTATATAAATTTCTCATTTATTGATACAGCTGCTATTAATATTAGTCTCACTGCAAAACGGATAATTATGAAAGATATCGAGTTAGAAGATTTTGAACTGTCTTTTAGCACAAATAATGGAATCATTAGCAATAGTGAGCTAGAGTTTTATATTAGAAATAAGCAGCATAGTTCTAAAGTTATGCTAGCAAATATAGGTTTTAAAAAAGTTGATAATACTAATCTTCTTTTAGGGGACTTTATCAATGAAGGAAGCAATATTAATGAGACTCTAAAACTATTTAATTTATCTAAATATATCGATATAAAAACAGATCAATTAAGCTATAAGATAAGCTCTAAAATTATTTTCGCACCTAAAGAAATATCAATTTTTGAAATAGATGGACAGATTGGAGATACAGGTAATTTTTCTGGCAGCATAGCAACAAAACAAGGGCTAATAAACGATTATAACTTAGATCTAAAATTTAACGATCTTACGCTAGAAAATTTTGAATTACCTCTATTCAAAGAAAGATTATATACTTTACTTACTAAATCAAAAGATGACGATTATTTATCTTATTTCAGGTGGTTTAGAACTTTATCCGCTTCCTATAATATCAAGCTTGAATTTTTAAATACCGAATTTCAAAATGAAAAAATTAGCAATTTGATAAATTTTTGTAAATTGTCCCCAGGTAGCATGTTCCTTAAAGGAACTGTAAAATCAGAGTTTGCCAACGGTAACTACGCCATAGCTTTAACCGCCAAATCAATAAAGCCAACGATTAGTATCAATATTAATGGAGACTCTTTAGACTATAATCGCTTAAGAGATTTAATGTTTGGCTTCTTAGATAACACTGATAGCAAAACTAAATCCGATTTAAGTACTTCTTCGGTAGCTGCAAATAGTCAAATATGGTCTAATAAAAAGCTCAATCTTTTTAATATATATAAATACGATGGACAATTTGATATTAATTTAGGGAGCTTAAAATTATACGATCAACAATTAAGCGATCTAAAACTTTTAAGCCATACTTCAGCTGAAATATTATACATAGATAATCTATATTTTGGTATTTATGGCGGACAATTTCAAGCTCGTGGTAACATCAGTTTTTTTGAACAAATATTATATCAATTTTCATTCACTACTTCTGGACTCGAAAGCAAAGATTTAATCGCTAATAGTTTTCCAAAACTTAATTACATTGAAGGACCCATTGCTGCAACTGGATCCATAGTCACTCAAGGAGATAGCCCTAAAGATTTAGTAGCAAATTTAGGTTTTTCTAGTAATTTTGCAGCTTCTGGTATCAATCTTAATAATCTAGATGCAGATGTAATCGTTGATATAACTCTAAAACGAACAACTCTTGATATAGACCAAATATTGCCATCACTAGATACTTCTTTAAATAATGGAACAACCAATATTATGAATCTTAATGGTAATTTAAAAGCTAATAAAGGTATATTCGAAACTAAAAATACTATTTTTAAAACTAGATTCTCGAGTGCTATTTTTGCGATGTCATTAGATCTAAATAACCTTACTATTTCAACTAATACCATCTTTTTATTCCTTCCTTATGTAGGATCTCCTATTTCTTATGGTATTAGTACTAGTGGAAGCTTAGAAAACGGTTTACAAAAAACTATTGACGCCAAGAATTTGTTAATATATGTTAAGGATGAGTATAAAATAGTCACTGCTCAAGATGCTCTTGATGCTCAACAAGCTAAGCAACAGCAACAGGATCAGAAGGCAGCTTTATCCGAAGATCCAGATAATAAAAACTACCTATATTATAAAATACTAGAACAAAATCTTATAGATAGAAGAAAATCAGATAAATCAATGATGCCAAATAATTCTCTAAACAAAACCCAAGGAGTTATGGATGTCCCAATCACAACAACTACCCCTAATTGAAAAAATAAAACAAGTAGCCACTGCTCTTTGTAATTATAGAATTTTTTCAATTTTATTACTTGGCTTTTCAGCTGGTATTCCTTTAGCATTAACTGGTTCTGCTTTAAGCATGTGGTTATCTCGCATAGATATTGACGTAAAAACTATTGGTTTATTTGCTTTAGTTAGTATTCCATATTCATTTAAATTTTTATGGTCATTTCTTTTTGATAATATTCCTATCCCATACTTTAGTAAACGCTTTGGATTCAGAAAAAGTTGGTTGATCTTAATACAGACTTGCTTAGTAATTGCAATCATCAGCTTAGGAAACACTTCTCCTTTAGAAAATATAACTCTAACTGCGATAGCAGCTCTCTTAGTAGCATTCTGCTCTGCCACTCAAGATATAGTCATAGATGCACTAAGAATAGAAGTGCTAAAAGATGAAGAGCAAGCCCTTGGAGCAACTATGTATGTATATGGGTACCGCATTGCGATGCTTGTCTCTGGTGCCGGCTCTTTATTGCTTGCAGATTATATTCCATGGAGTTCAGTTTTTCAAATAATGGGCCTGGCTATTTTAGTTGGAATTATTGCGGTACTTTTTTTAAAAGAACCGGCTTATTCAACTAAACGACTCAACGATATCCAGAAATTTAATTTTAAAGAAATGTTTACAGTGCTAACTTGGAAACCTATCTTAGATTTCTGTCAACGTTCTCGCTGGTTACCAATCTTATTATTCGTTATATTTTATAAATTTTCTGATGCTTTATTGGGTTCCTTGCAAAGCAAATTCTATGTTACTATGGGCTTTTCAAATACTGAAGTTGCTTATATCACCAAAGGTTTTGGCTTTTTTATGACCTTAGCTGGATTATTTGTTGGAGGTTTGATTTACTATCGCTTAGGAACTTTCAAGAGCCTATTGCTAGCTGGCATCTTACAAATGTTATCAAATCTAGTATTTATCTGGGTTGCTAACGAACAGCATGATCTAGTAGCTCTTTCTACTGCTATAGCTATAGAAAATATTACCGGAGCGATTAATACTGTAGTAATAATAGCATACTTAAGTAGTCTTTGTAATATCGCTTATACCGCCACTCAATACGCACTGCTTTCTTCTCTCTCTAGTGTTGGAAGAACTATGCTTTCTGCTCCTGCAGGATATCTAGTAGATTCATTTGGTTGGGTGAATTTCTTCTGGATTTCTGCAGTTGCTGGCATTCCAGCGATAGTATTATTATTTATGATCTTTAATAAAGAATTAAAGCATGAAACCGCTTAAGAATGCTCAACATCTACTAGTCGTTGA
The DNA here is from genome assembly GCA_947424995.1 of Rickettsiales bacterium. GTDB lineage: Bacteria > Pseudomonadota > Alphaproteobacteria > Rickettsiales > CANDYO01 > CANDYO01. The sequence continues at coordinate 7,574 of CANDYO010000053.1, forward strand.
TGACGATGCAAGAATTAGAAGCTTGCTTCAAAAATACCTCGTTGAACAAGGCTATTTTGTTTCGATTGTAAAAAATACAATCGAAGCAGAATTGCTACTAAAAAAAATTCAGTGTAATTTAATTATTTTAGATGTAATGATGCCTGGTGAAAATGGCGTTGAATTTACAAAAAGATTGCGTAAAGACCATAATGCTATTCCTATTATTATGCTCACTGCTATGGGCGAAATTGACAATCGAATTACTGGACTCGAAGTAGGTGCAGATGATTATTTAGCCAAACCTTTTGAACCAAAAGAATTGCTATTAAGACTTAGTAATATTTTAAAACGCAATCAAGATGAAGTAGATATCATTTATTTCGGCGACTTTAGCTACAACATAAAAGCTCAAGCTTTACTTAAGCAAGAGCAGGCTATTTTCTTAACTTCTAGCGAGCATTGCTTACTCACTTTTTTATTACATAATGCTAATCAAATTGTTAGCAGAGAAGTTTTATCCCTAGAGCTTAATATTAATGATCGATCTGTCGATGTGCAGATAATTCGTTTACGTAATAAAATAGAAATTAATCCTAGCCGACCTCAATTTTTACAAACAGTTCGTAATCAGGGTTACGTTTTAAGAATATAATTTTACCCCCCAGTAACAACTGCACACTTTTAAAATCCACGCGTATCTTAGCGAAGATGAAGTCAAAAATCGTGGATAACTCAAAAATTTAAAACTTAAGTCTAGCAAAAACTTCATTTTATTTACAGTTTTGTCAATTAATCTAATTTTTGTATATTTTTCGGTAGAAATTATGCTCGTAATCATTTATTATTTACCTTGAAAAAATAATTTAAGTTTTAGTAAAGGTTTTTCCTATGTCAATTAATCTGCACCTGCCTGATAGTATAATCTTAAAGCCATGCATCACCGTTTTTGGTGTTGGAGGTGCTGGTTGTAATGCTGTTAATAATATGATTAATGCTAATTTAGAAGGAGCAAAATTTGTTGTAGCCAACACAGATTCCCAAGCCCTTCATTTATCTCACGCAGAGCATAAGATTCAATTGGGCGCTACAATAACTAAAGGACTTGGAGCCGGCGCTTCTCCTGAAGTGGGTAGAGCCGCAGCTGAAGAGGCTATTGAAGAGATTAGTAAGTTATTAGACAATAGTAATATGGTGTTTATTACCGCTGGAATGGGAGGTGGCACTGGTACCGGCGCTGCTCCAGTTATCGCCAAACTTGCTCGTGAACGTGGAATACTTACTGTTGGCGTGGTAACTAAACCTTTCCACTTTGAAGGCTTGCACCGAATGAGGTTAGCTGATACTGGACTTAATGAACTTCAACGCTTTGTTGATACTTTAATTGTAATACCTAATCAAAATCTTTTTAAAATAGCCAATGCTAAAACTACTTTTGCCGATGCATTTAAGATGGCAGATGACGTATTACATGCTGGTGTACGTGGAATCACCGATTTAATGATTATGCCAGGATTAATCAATCTTGATTTTGCTGATATTCGTACAGTAATGAGTGAAATGGGTAAAGCAATGATGGGAACCGGTGAAGCTCAAGGGGAAACTCGCGCTATTGCCGCTGCTGAAGCTGCCATTTCTAATCCATTACTCGATAATTGCTCAATGAAAGGAGCAAAAGGAGTATTGATTAACATTTCTGGTGGTTATGATATGACTCTATTCGAAGTGGATGAAGCTGCGAATAGGATTCGTGAAGAAGTAGATCCAGAAGCAAACATAATTTTTGGTTCTGCTTTTAATCCAGATTTAGATGGTATAATTCGTGTTTCAGTAGTCGCAACTGGTATTGACCAGCATGCTATGGAAGTTCAAGCAGCGGCCTCTAATAAAACTTCAACGATTCAACAAATGCAGCAACTATATAAGACAGATCCACGCAGTTCTACTCAAAGCTCTATTTCAACTTTAGCTCAATCAATGCAATCAATGTTTAATCCTATTGTTCAACCACAAATACCTCAAGAATCGGTAGTGGTGACCTCCCCCATTACTCAAGCACCTATCTCTCCAGAAAAAATGGAAGAAGAGCTACAGGTAAAGCAAGAGGAAGTTGCCACAGAAACAGAAAATAAATATCCTGGAGTATTTTTTTCACCAAGACCTTTTGATCCAACTGATGAACCACAACAATCAAGGCAAGATTCAACCCTTAAAACTAGGGCGGAAAAATCTCCACCTAAAGCTCCATTGAGCCTATTTAGTAGAATGGCTAATTCAGTAGGATTAGGAGCGCTAACTCATGGTAAAGAACCAGAAGAAAGCGATGATGATGAAGAAGAATCGATCTATATGCTTAGAGAAGATAAGCAAGTAGATGGCGAAGAGGACTTAATCACTGAAGAAATGCTAAATATTCCAGCTTACCAAAGACGTAAATAATTATGCTTAAGCAAAGATCTTTGCTAGCATTAAGCTTATTAATAGCTAGCATACTGCTTTTATTGTCTGGATGCAAAGGGAGACCATCAAGTTGCAGCAACTCATACGATGGTAATTATAAAGGGTCGGTAAAAGTTGGCGATCCATATAATGTAAAAAGCAAAACCTATGAACCTAAGCTTGAACAGCATTACGATAAAGTAGGTATGGCTTCATGGTACGGCGATCAATTTCATTGCCGTAAAACAGCCAACGGTGAATATTTCAATAAACATCAACTTTCTGCTGCCCATAATACTCTACCATTACCAAGTGTAGCAAGAGTTACTAACCTAGAAAACAATCGCTCAATTAAAGTTATTATTAATGATCGAGGGCCATTCTCCAAGAAAAGAATCATTGACGTATCAGAGAGCGCTGCTGTTGCTTTGGGAATGAAAGCGCGAGGAGTTGCTACCGTAAGAGTAGAGTTCTTACCAAAAGAAACTAATGAATTAATGGCAAAAATTGCCTCACAGAAAAAAATATATTATAAAGATAAACATGGTCATAAACACAAACATAGTGCAAAATTTGAAATAATAGTTGGTGAGTATCATGATCAAAAAATTGCCTTAGCTACGATGAGAAAATTAGCTAAATTAGATAAAGTTCATTTATTAGTAGGGGAATCTTCTAAGCATAAAATCTATAAGGTAATATTACCAGCTGCAACTAGAGTTAAAGCTAAAAATTTATTAAATAAACTTGTAAAAATGGGGTACCAAAATGCAAAAATTCATTCTAACTAGTATAATATTGCTATTTAGTCAATTTGCTTTCAGCTTTGAAACTGAAGCGAAATACGCAATTTTAATGGATTATAACACTAAAACCATCCTATTTGAAAAAGAAGCTAACACTCAAATGGCCCCCTCATCAATGAGCAAAATGATGACTGCTTATATAGCCTTTGAACACCTTAAAGCCGGACAAGTGAAAATGGATGAGCAATTTCCAATTAGTGAAAGAGCATGGAAAATGGGTGGAACAAGGATGTTCATCCCATTAGATGCTATAGTTTCATTTGAAGATTTACTGAAAGGCTTAATCATTCAATCTGGTAACGATGCAGCGGTAGCAATTGCTGAAATTTTAATGGGCAGCGAAGAAGAGTTTGCTAATAAAATGAATGAAACTGCTAAAAAATTAGGAATGAATAACAGCCATTTTACTAATGCTACGGGCTGGCCTGATGAAAATAATTATTCATGCTCTTATGATTTGGCAATTTTAGCTTACCATACTATTAAAGATTATCCTGAATATTATCATTATTACGCTGAAAAAGAATTTACCTTTAACGGTATTAAGCAAGGTAATCGCAATGGGCTATTATATCGTAATATCGGTGCTGATGGCCTAAAAACAGGTCACGCTGATGATGCTGGCTACGGCTTAACCGCTTCTGTAAAACGTGGTGAAAGAAGATTAATTGCCGTAGTAAACGGCTTAAAAACTAATAAAGATAGAACCACTCAAACTGAAGCTCTAATTAACTACGGTATGATGAATTTTACTAATGTTAAATTAGCTGACCAAGGACAAACCGTTGAAAAAATCAAAGTAAGTAATGGCAAAACAAAAGAGGTAGAATTAATCGTTCCTGAAGCGATTATATTAACACTGAGCAAAACTCAATCAAAAAATATTAAGACTATACTTCATTATCAAGCTCCAGTAATTGCTCCGATTGCAGCAGGTGCTCATTTGGGTGATTTGATAGTAGAAGGAGATTTTGGCAGCAAGTCTTACCCATTAATTGCAAAAGACTCTATAGAAAAAGCTAGTTTTATTGATAGGATCCAAATGAACTTGGCTGCTTTATTTAATTAATATCATTTTAGCGTCATCTTGGACGAAGTCTAAGATCGTAGATCTTGTGAGAAAAAACTCCTGAGATCCTAGAGAAGCGCCGCTTTTGAGGCCCACCAAGAATAACGGACTTATCGTTTGTAGGAAAATAAAATTGCAAGATTCTTGCCAAAAAATAGTACTTTTATACGTATAATACTAGCAAAGAATCACTTCTAGCACAAGTATTTGGCTATCGTTGCAGACTATTTAATGACTAACTCTCTAACCAAATTTATTGATTTAAAACTTATTTCGGTGGCATAACATCAAGCATGCTATATAACAACAAACCTTTTATATGCTTATCACACTCAGGATGAGCTCTAATTTTGTCCATAGCCTTAAAAATATTTAAAACTAATTGCTGCTGATTCGGTTCAGCAATTTTTAAGATACCTTTTTTATACTGCTCAAATGCTTCTACTGGTATATCAGCTCCGCAGGCAACAACAGCCTTAAAGCCTGTTTCTATATTTTCTTCATATGGAAAAGCATTGATGATTGTTAAAAAGTTTTTGGTTAATTCTTCTTCAATGGCCTGTTGGTTACCGCTCATTAACGTTACCTCCTCTTCTAGCACTACTTATAGAAGATCCAGAGGTTTCATTTTTAGAATTATTTTGTACTTGTTGCTGAAGATCCCTAGTTAAGCTAAGCATTTCTAGAGCTTCCTTCATAATTGTTTTAAACTTATTTTCGATTAAAAAATCAACGTTTTCAATTACTTGATCTTTTTTAAAAATTATTGACATAATAATAATCTCTATTTTAAATAATTCGAATTTATACCAATCGTCAGTTTTAATTGTACAAATGATATTTGGTATTACATGCTAAAATAAAAGTATTAACAAAAGGTTAATTCAAGGATCTAGCGCAACAAAAAGTTTATAACAAAGCATCACTAGTGGTGATAAAGATATTTTCTTGGCATAGTTGCTAAAAGAAAATTCGCAGATTAAATGGGTCAAGGCAACTTTAGTTCCTGCGA
>CANDYO010000054.1 GCA_947424995.1 Rickettsiales bacterium
ATTTCCATTTATTCTTATAGCTTCTTTCTAATGTCTTATCTTCACTGTTATGTCTCATCTATTCCTCCGTTGACTTTATACAATTTAATTTTTGTATTTTTGTCAACGAATTACCTAACCTTTACAAGGGATGACGCCAAATCCTAACCTAAGTTAGCGCACTTATGCAGGGATAACGTTTAAAATTCCTCATTGTTCATACCAACAGGAGAAGATCTATCATCAACCCCTCCATCATTTACTCCATGCGTAGGGACTAAACCCATAGCTTGAACAAATGTTGTCTCTCCATTAGTAATCAACAATATAGGCTCAGGCGCAGGTGCAAAATTATTAGCCAAAAGTGCAGCACCGGTATTACCATCTAGCCCAGCATTAGGCACCACTAAACCTGCTAGAATTACATGACCTTCACCTTCCACTTGATTAATCACTCCGTTAACTATTTCTTCAAGCAATACTTCAACATGATTATCTGATTCATCATCCGATCTATCATCTTCTATAATAGCTTCTAGATTCTTGCTAGCACCCTTATTTCGATCAGATGATGAATTTTCAAATGTATGTTTTGATACAGTTATACCATCTTCATTTTCTTTATAATCAGCTAACCCACCTTCAGTAAACTCATTATCTTCTACGTCGCTATAAAATTCTTCGGATTCTTGGGATTTAACGCTACCGGAATCCTCACCGCTGGAATTATCCACCATGCTATATCCACGACATCTAGTTACTCGTTCGCCTTCCCCTTCTTCTACTCTTTCTTCTACTCTTTCTTCAACTATTTCTACTCTTGCTTCAACTACTGCATTTTCTAAGACTGCCGGATGAGTATGTTGAACATTATTTTGTTGCATTGCGTTTAACATTGCCGTATAAATCATCATTTGCACTGCACCAGGGATAACAATAGGATTCATTATGTTATGATAATCAATTTGTCTATCTCTTTCTAGCATATTAAGTATAGCTTGATTAACGACAAAAACTTGTGCTGCTGGCTCCCATACAGCCATTAATTGACCATTAGCTTGAGCTACCATAGGGTAAAGCGCAGCATCTTCCACATAATCATCAGGCAATATTTCAACTCTTCCTGCATTTCGTTGAGCAGAGATTCTTGCTTGATTAGCACGAAATTCAGCTAATTGAGCTAAAATTATTATACCTCTATCTCTGTTTTGAGGAGTAACATTATTGGTATAACCAGCTTGATCCACATATAAAACTGGACCTCCTCCATTATGGATAATATGACCACCTCCTACTATAACAGCGCCATTAATAGCAGTAGGTTGTTGTCTAATAGCATTTTCAACAATATCAACTCTACCTTCATTTACTCCAACAGGTACAGTATCAGGAACCCCATTAAAAGGCTCAAAATTATTATGCTCATTTATATCGTAAAGAGGGATTTGTCCGTTCCAAATACGATATGGGTTAAACACATGATCACGATATGTACGATAGATATAATTCATCACTTGATATATTACCCATGCTACAAAAATATCTGGTCTTAAAAAATTATTTCCACCGTCTGATCCACCTAATCCACCTGGTTTTCTCATAATAAATTCCCTCAATTAAATTATTTAAATAAAAATTTTGCTATCTAGTTTTATTGATACTAAAACTTATTCTATAGCTTCATCTTGATATAGTTTTCTTAAATAGCTGTCAATAAAATTATATTATTAATATCAACAGAAAGTTAATAATATTAAAAAATAAGTCAAAATCACTACCAATTTAAAGCTTTATTTTTAAAACTAATCAATAAAAAGTGTTGACTTTTATTAATTATTTGTGTAACGTAGGTTAACAACTTAACTAATATATTGATTTTTAATTAAAAACAGGGAATTAAATAATGACAGCATTAATGAACCAAGATTTATCAGGATGTATTGAACCTACTGGCGATTTTCTAACTTCATGTGGAAATTTTGATCTAGAAGTTTACCATAGCACAAAAGATGGAACCGTTCCAACTATGTGTAAATTTGAAGCAGATTGTGACGATGGATATAGCAGTATTAGAGTGCATAATGAAATTTATCTTCCAATTAATACTCATTTTACTGCAATGTCTAATATAGCTGGTCATCTTTCTTATGGCAAAAATATTTTAAGCAGTTCATTTGCACTTGAAAACCCACATGAATATTCTGCAATAATGAACAACTTAAAGAATGGAGTTGCCGTAAGAAGTAATATAGACGAAGAACTTCCTCTGTTCTTGCTCGAGGGTTGTGTATATCCACTTATTACCGCTCCAAATTATGAAGCACCTAAGTATGAATTCAAGGCTAATACGTATGAATGTAAAGCACCAACAGGCTCTTATAGTAATAGTTGCAAAATTGAAATAACTCGCTTTACTTCTATCGATAAAAATTTAGCTGATACAGAATTATGTCATATTGAATTAGAGTGCAAAAATCTTGAAGGCAAGCCTATAAAATCCAACGCTGTTTATTTCAACATTGGGGAAAAAGAAGCCTTTACAACTGTACAAAAATTAGAAAATTGTAATGGCGCGATTGTAATAGGAAATATTGATAATCAATGTGATCATAATACAGATAGTCAAACAATAAGAAACAAAGCTGAAAAACTCGGTAAAACTGGTACATTTAAGCTTTAAATTAAATGAACTTTCTACCTAATTTTCAAGGGAGGCATACTACTCGAAACGCCTTCCTTTTTATTTATTTAAGCCGCATTATAATTAGCTCTTGCTAGTTTTAATTATTTTTGCTATAAGATAACTAATTAGTTAGAAAATTTTAGGAGGTGGGTTATTTTAAGTAATAACCCGCCTTTTTGTTTACCTTGAATTTAAGATATATAAAAAATTATGCATATTGAGCAAAAAATCATAACTCTAATAGAGCCAGCTTTAAATAGCTTGAATTATGAGCTAGTTAGAGTAAAACAGCTTGATAGAGAAACTATCCAAGTAATGATTGATGCAGAAGCTGGCGTTAATATAAGTGACTGCACTAAGATCACTCATCTTATTAATGATATTCTAGAAGTCGCAGAAATAAGAGATCTATATAATCTTGAAGTTACTTCACCAGGAATGGATCGACCGCTAATTAAACCAGAACATTTTATTAAATTTATTGGCAATAACATTAAATTAAATACTCAAGGCTTAATAGATGGTCAAAAGAAATTTTTAGGTAAATTAACTGCATTTGATAGTGACCAAAATATGATTAGCTTAACTTGTGAAAATAAAGCTGTTACAATAGCTTTTGATCAGGTGCAATCAGCAAATTTACATTACATACATGATGATAATAAAAAACAGCAAAAATTGAAAAAAGGTTAAAGTTTATGTATAATTCAACCAATTTTGGAAATAGTGAAATTTTACAAGTAGCAGACTCAGTAGCTCGAGAAAAAGGTATTTCTCGCGATTCAGTCATAGAAGCAATGGAACATGCAATCCAGGTAGCAGGCAGACGGAAATATGGGCATAAGCATAATATTAAAGCTGAGATTGATCGCAAAAGCGGTAAAATAAAACTATCTCGTGCTTTTGAAGTAGTAGAAAATGTAGAAAACAACTCTGCTGAAATTTCTTTAGAAGACGCAAGATTGTCCGTACCTGATATTGAACTTGGTGGTTTTATTTACGACCCACTACCTCCTATCGATCTAGGTAGAGTAGCTGCTCAATCTGCTAAACAAATACTTATTCAAAAAGTACGTGATGCTGAACGTGATCGTCAATTTGATTCTTTCAAAGATCGTACTGGTGATATTATCAACGGTATAGTCAAACGCCTTGAATTTGGTGATATCATCATTGATATTGGTCGAGATGAAGCGATTTTACGCAAAGAAAACGTCATCAAAGGCGAAATTTTCAGACCAAATGATAAAATACGAGTTTATATCGAAGATGTGCGCAGAGTAACTAAAGGGCCGCAAATTTTCTTATCTAGAACTCATGATCAATTCTTAGCTAAACTTTTTGCTCAAGAAGTTCCTGAAATTTATGATGGGGTTATTGAAATTAAATCAGTTGCTCGTGAACCTGGCTCTAGAGCTAAAATCGCTGTATACTGTAGTGATCCTGGTGTTGATCCAATAGGTTCATGTGTTGGTATTCGAGGAAGTAGAGTACAAGCAGTGGTCAACGAACTGCAAGGTGAAAAAATTGATATTATCGCTTGGTCATCTAATCCTGCTACTTTCTTGGTAAATGCACTTACTCCTGCGGAAGTAAGTAAAGTAGTAATCGATGAAGAAACTCATCGTATTGAAGTAGTAGTACCAAACGAACAGTTAAGCCTTGCTATCGGCAGAAGAGGACAAAATGTTCGCTTAGCTTCTAAGCTTACTGGTTGGCATGTTGACATTTTAACTGAAGATGAAGAATCTAAACGTAGATCTGAAGAATTCACTAACTTAACTGAATTATTCATGAAAGCTTTAGATGTAGAAGAAATGCTCGCTCAATTGTTAGCAGTTGAAGGATTTACCTCCGTGGAAGAAATTGTCTTCGTTAGTGATGAAGAGTTCGCTTCTATTGAAGGTTTTGAAGGCGGACTTTCTACTGAACTAAAAACAAGAGCACAAAAATATATTAATGCTAAAAATGAAGCTTTTGAAATCCAAGTAAAAAGCCTTGGTATTGACCAAGCTCTATTAGAAATTCTTGATTTACCTCAAGAACAAATTATAAAGCTTGCTGAACAAGGTATTAAAACAATCGAAGATTTAGCTGAGCTAAAACTTAAAGAATTTATTGAAATTATACCAAATAGTAATTTAAGCAATGATCAAATATATGGTTTAATTAACTTTGCTAAAAGCAAAACAGCTGAGCAAAACTAATTTAAAGTTTACGATAATAAAGACGAAGACAGATAATGGTCTAGAGTAACAAAAAGTTAAGAGTGTAGCTATGAGCGACGAACAAAATAATTCACCGAAAGAAGGTAAGCTAGGGATTCAATCACCTACTCTAAAGCTCAATCGATCTTTCGATAGCTCTCAAATTAAACAAAACTTTACTCAAGGCCGCTCTAAAACAGTAACCGTTGAGGTAAAGAAAAAGCGCTTTTCTTTAAATGCTACAGCGACTATAGAAACTCCTGCCAATATCGCAGCTAATAGCGTTGGTCCAGATAATCTGACCAATGATGAGTTTCATTCTCGCCTGCACGCAATTAAACAAGCAGCTCAAGAAGAAACTAAAAAACAAACTGATATAAAGGAACGTCAAGAAGAGCTAGCTTTACAAAAAGCTCAGCAACCTGCTGATACAACTGAATTAGCTGATTCAGATTTAAATGAAAATAAAATTATTGAAGATCACCCTATCATTCCAATTCAGGTTATTACTACAGAACCAGTTTTTGTTCCAGATAGCAAACATGAACCCAAGAAGCTTATCGTTAAGGCACATACTCATACAACAGATCTTGATAACGAAAATTTAAAGAAAAATATTAAGCTTGATCCAAAAGCAAAAGTTGTTGTTAAAAGTAAATATGACGATTCTAAAAAATTAGCCGGTAAAATTAATGCCCTTAGCTCTACAGAAGATGAGGACTTTGAAATAGTTCGTCCTCGTAGTATGGCTGCGCTTAGACGTCAACGTGAAAAAGCAAGACGTGATCATTTTAATGCTAATGCTAAGCAAGCTGAAAAAATTATTAAGGACGTTATACTTCCAGAAGCTATTACAGTCCAAGAATTAGCTAATCGTATGTCAGAAAGAGTAGCTGATGTAACTAAAGAGCTAATGAAATTGGGAATGTTGGTAACCGGAAATCAAATTATTGATGCTGATACAGCTGAATTATTGATTGGCACTTTTGGACATAATGTAAAGAGAGTCACTGAAGGTGATGTTGAAAATATTCTACAATTTAAAGATGAAGATAGTCAATTAAAACGTCGTTCACCTGTAGTAACCATTATGGGACACGTAGATCATGGTAAAACTTCATTATTAGATGCTTTACGCTCTTCTGATGTTGCTTTAGGAGAAGCTGGCGGAATAACCCAACATATTGGCGCTTATCAGATTACTTTAGCTAGTGGAGAGCATATTACTTTTATTGATACTCCAGGACATGAAGCATTTACAGCTATGCGCTCTAGAGGCGCTAAAGCTACTGATATTGTAGTACTTGTTGTAGCTGCTGATGATGGAATTATGGCTCAAACTATTGAAGCTATAAATCATGCTAAAGCCGCTGAAGTTCCAATAATTGTTGCTATCAATAAAATTGATAAACCTGGCGCAGACTCAAATAGAGTTAAGCAAGAGTTACTTCAACATGGTTTAATCTCAGAAGAACTAGGTGGCGACACTCTAATTGTTGAAGTATCAGCTAAGCAAAAGCTTAATTTAGATAAATTAGAAGAAACTATTCTACTTCAAGCTGAAATGCTTAACTTAAAAGCTAACTATGATGCTAAAGCTTCAGGAGTGGTTATTGAGTCTAAAGTTGATAAAAATAAAGGTGTAATCACCACTCTACTAGTACAACGTGGAACATTAAAAATTGGTGACTTAGTGGTTGCCGGTGAAAGTTACGGTAAAGTTAAAGTTATTCATGATGATAAGGGAAGAAACTTTAAAGAAGCAATTCCATCTATGCCTGTTGAAGTATTAGGTTTAGATTATGCATCTGATGCTGGCGAAACATTTAACGTTGTTGAACAAGAAAAACAAGCTAGAGAAATTAGCGAATATCGCGCTCAGAAAAAATTGATTCTAAAAAATTCACAAAATAAGCGTGGCAGTCTTGAAGAATTATTCTTACGTTCTGGAGATGGTAGAATTAAAGACTTACCTATTATTATTAAAGCAGACGTTCAAGGTTCAATAGAAGCGATTTCTGGTAGTTTACAAAAATTTAATGGCGAAGAAGTAAAAGTTAAAATTCTTCATACTGCTGTTGGTGGAATCAATGAATCCGATATTGCTCTTGCTAAAGCATCGCAAGCAATAATTATTGGCTTTAATGTTAGAGCAAATCCTCAAGCCAGACAACTCGGTGAAAGCGAAGCTGTAGATATTCGCTATTACTCAATAATTTATAACTTAATTGATGATATTAAAGCTATTCTTTCTGGCATGCTTTCACCGATTATTCGTGAAGAATATATCGGTCACGCAGAAATTAGAATAGTTTATAATATCACTAAATTTGGTAAAATTGCTGGATCTTATGTATTAGATGGACATATTTCTCGTGGAGCTGGTGTTCGTTTATTACGTGATAACATCGTTATCCATGAAGGCAAGCTTAAAACTCTTCGCCGCTTTAAAGATGACGTAAAAGAAGTTCGTGAAGGCTTTGAATGTGGTATTGCTTTTGAAAATTACGAAGATATTCGTGAAGGCGATAAAGTTGAAGTATTTAAATTAGTAGAAGAAGCAAGGACACTTTAAGCAATGAATTTTAAAAAAAATGATCTAGATTTAGAGAAAATACTTCCCAATAAGAAAGCTCCAGTAAGACAATTACGAGTTGCTGAGCTTATTAAAGAAGTAGTGGCTGAAATCATTTCTCAAAGGCAAATTGATGCAGCAGTGCTCACAGATAATTTTATTACTGTCTCGAAAGTTAAAATAAGTCCAGATTTACAAAATGCCACTATTTTTATTACCTCCTTCCAAACTGGTGAGATTAAAGAGCTAGTTGCTCAACTTAACGGTTTGGCGCCTAAATTCAGGTGGATCATTAATCAAAATATCAGACTAAAATATTCTCCCCAAATTCTATTCCGCTACGATGACACTCTTGAAAATGCTAGTAAAATTAATAATCTTATTGGCTCACTGAAAGATTAGTACAATAAGACCGTTGTATGAGCTTAAAATTTTAATTTTCTTGTTTGTTAAAAAGTAGTATTCGGTCTAATACCAATATTCAGTAATAACTGAACATTTATATAGTTAATGCGTCATCCCTGGCAAGCTGCCGAAGGCAGCACGTACCTAAGGATCTCAGGAGTTTTATTCCGAGATCCTAGGGTCTAGAACTTCGTTCTCGCCCAAGATGGACGCGGAGATTGGTATAAAAGCCAAGGATGGACGTCACCCTTAGCCCAAGATAAGATTGAGCCGAGGGTCCAGATTAAATATCTTGATATATTTAAGCTTCAAAGATTATAAAAGATTTCAACTGGATCCTCGCCCCCAGCAAGCGCTGGTGGCAAGGATGACAGACTCTACGTTCATGTAAAATTAGATTGTAAGTTAGATTGTAAGGTTTTCGCCAGAAAAAATCAGCTTAAATACAATAGATTACTCAGTGCACATAACTATTCAAATAATCAACCGCTTGCATTTTAAATATAAAAAAACGCGATACAAATATGTACCGCGTTTCTTGTATGCAATAAAATAATTTAAGAAATTACTTTGTAGCAGGTACTGCAGCAGCAGGATCAGTAGCAGGCATGTTAGTGCTGCTATCTTGTGAACCATTTGCTGCATCAGTTGGGTTTGTAGCATCTGTATCAGCAGCGAAGCTTAATGATGCACAAGCAATAACAGCTAAAACTGAAAGTAAGCTAAGAAGTTTTTTCATTTGATAGTCTCCAAAAAATTATTAATAAATTATTTGCGCAACATACGCGAAATAATCCAAAAGATATACTAACAACTACAATTTAAAGTTATCAATAACCTTCTAATTACTCATAGTAATATTTTTTCACTAAAATCAAATAGAATTTTACTATAAAATGATATTTTAAAACAATATTCCACTTCATTGCGACTAAATATACACAGTATATTACTGTTAAACTTTAATATTTACCCTTTGAAAGCTTTAATACCTGCATAATTTAGCATCTTTTTAAGAAAACTAAGCTAGTTGCAAACATGTTATCTTTCTCAACGCCTAACGTAAAGATTGATAATATATAATAACTCCAAACCTTTGCTTAGCTTATTAAACAGTCTGTTGTTAATTTTTATACCAGCAGAACTGTAGCTAAACTTAAAAATATTGCAAAGCTTAGCATATCGGTCAAAGTAGTTATAAATACTGGCGAAGCTACAGCTGGATCAAAACCAGCTCGGTTTAAAATAATTGGTATCACTGAGCCTAAAAAACCAGCTAAAGCAAAATTAATAGTTACAGCCATTCCAAAAATAAAACTCAACAGCGGATTATGATATAACGCCCCTAAAATAGCTCCGCCAAGTATCGCCAGAACTAAACCATTACAGCTACATGAAATGATCTGCTTCATAATAACTCTGGTAATATTGATAGCGGTAAGCTCTTTACTAGATAGGGATAACACTGTAACCGTCATAGTTTGGGTACCAGCATTACCACTTATTCCGGCTACAATCGGCATAATTGCTGACAAAATCACTGCTTGCTGAATGGTATTATGAAAAAAATTGACTACCAATGAACACATAATAGTAGCCAGCAAACTAATTAATAGCCAAGGAAACCGACTTTTTATTACTTCCATAACGCTTAAGTGGACGTCATCTTCTGGCACCCCACCCATATGCATAAGATTTTCCTCTGCATGTTTATCAATCACATCAAAAGCATCACCTAAGGTAATCACCCCTACTAATCTATTATGCTTATTCACTACCGGCACCGTAACAAAGCCATATTTCTTGAATAAATAAGACACTTCTTCTTCTGCCAAGTCAGTTTTAACTGATTTAATATCATGACGCATAACGCTGTTAATAACCGTTTCTCGCTTACTCGCAACCAATACACTTAATGGCACACTGCCAATAGGACTAAACTTAGGATCAGTAACAAAAATTTCATAAAATATCTCAGGACATTCTTGTTTATGCTGTAGATAGTCAATAGTTTGGCCAATTGTCCAATATTCTGGCACCGAAATAAACTTGCACTGCATCAATCTGCCAGCACTATCTTCTGGATAAGATAATCCTTCAGTAATTTCTTTGCGCTTAGATGGCTTTAAATGATCTAGAATAAATTTATTTAGCTCATCTTCTAGCGAGTCTAATACATAAATAGCTTCATCAAGATCAATAATATTGATAATTTCAGCGGCTTTTTGATAACCGATCATTTCAATAATTCTAGGAATAACCGTAACATCTAGTTCGATAATTAATTGGCTAAGCTGTTGCTTACTAACTAAATTAAGGATTTTTTCTTTTTGCTGAACAGTTGTTCGGTCAAGAAAGTCAGCTAAATCGGCTATATGAGCATCATCAATAATTCGCTTGGCTTCAGTTAAATGTCCTTGTGCCAAGGCTCCATCCAGACGTTTTTCAAAATCATCTTGGCTGTGCTCTGGATATTCTTCGATAAGCTGTTCTTTTACAATCATCAATTCAAGCGCTATTATTAGATGTTGAGGTAGGATTTCAGTATATACTCTGTATCAGGCAAATTCAAGTCATTGAGTAAATTATGTTTTTATAATTTTAGCCAAAAATTGACATAACAAGCTATTAGAGGTATATGTTAAAGATTATTGCATGAGATATGTGTAGAAGCGAGCTGCAAAAACAACACGATGCCGTCATCCTTGCGCCTTTAGGCGCGAGGATCCAGTAAAAATCTCTTAAATAACATCAAGTTTAAAGGCTTTTAAAAGTTTTTAACTGGATCCTCGGCCATCGCTAGCGCTCGGCCAAGGATGACGGCTTTGCGTAATTTTTATACCTAATTTTTTAAACGATATCTCATGCAGCAAAACTTTACAAAATAAAAAAGGCAAACTCAAAATGATTAAAATAGGCGTAGTAGGTTTAACTGGCAGAATGAGTAAAGTAATTATTGATGAAATCAATAATCATTCAGGCTGTGAGCTATCGGGCGTTTTAGTGCGTAGCAAATTTATAGATAGCGATATAGCTCAATATGAAGATATTCTTGGGTTAGCAAAAATCAGCGATGCAATTATAGATTTCAGCAATCCAACCACCAGCTTACAATTAACGAAGCAACTTACTAATAGCAAAACACCGCTAATCTGTGGAACCACTGGTTTTACCAAAGATGAATTTGCGCAACTCGAAAATGCCGCTAAAAACTTACCAATTATTTGGTCAGCTAATATGAGCGTAGGAGTAAATCTATTGCAGATGCTGCTAAAACTTGTATCTAGCAAGCTTGACAGTGGCTTTGATCCAGCCATTATTGATATCCACCATCGTCATAAAAAAGATAGTCCTTCCGGAACTGCGCTAATGCTTGCCAAAACTATTGAAGAAGCCAACTCTGATCATAAGGTGCAAATATCTTCCTTAAGAATTGGCGAAGTGCCCGGTGATCACCAAATAATCTTTAGCGGTGATAATGAAAGCATAACCCTATCACATCAAGCCTATAATCGTAATATTTTTGCTAACGGCGCTATCAAAGCTTGTATCTGGGCGCAAAATAAGCCAAATGGTTTATACTCAATACAGGATGTCTTAAATTAATGAATGAATTTATCGAAGTTACTCAAGAAGCTCCCTGCCAATATTTTAAGCGTTGCGGTGGTTGTACTTTACAGCACTTAAAAAACGATGGTGAATATAAGTTTTTTCAAGTTGAGCAAGCATTGGCTAATCTTGTAGCCCCTTCTGCATCGTCCCTGGCAGCCGCTTTAGCTAAGCGACCTGGGATCTCAGAAAATTTTTTAAGATCCCCGATCTCCAGTGCCTTCGGCACTTTCGTCAGAGATGAAGAATTTTCCGGCACACTCCACCCTATCGTCCAAATTCCAATAAAAAGCAGACGGAGAGTAACTTTTAAAATTAATCAACATAAAATCTGCTTTAATAGTTGGCATAGCAAAGATCTAATCAGCATTGCTGAATGTTTATTACTAGAAGACCCGATCAATCAATTAATCGCCCCAATTAATAAACTAATAAAAGCTTTGAAAATCAGAATTGATATGATCAGTATTACCAATAGCGATACTGGTATTGAATTGTTATTATATGCTCAAGAGCGAAGCGATCTAACTACTGATCTTTCAATTACTGAATTTGCTAAAATCAATAAAGTAAATCGAGTGGCATGGCAGGTGAAAGCAAAAGCCCCTACTAGCATTATCGAATTTGGTCCCATCCAGTTAAAGCTTGGTAATATTCATGTCGATTTGCCGATTAACAGCTTTTTGCAGGTAAGCAAAGAATCATCCGATTTAATGGCTACAATTATCCTAAAGCATCTAACTAAAGCTAAAAGAATTCTAGAATTATATTGTGGCTGTGGCAGCTTCACTATCCCTATTTCAAGCTTAGGCCTGATAACTGCTATCGAAGGCAGTAGCGAAGCGTTAGAAGCCCTCAATAAAACTGCTAAGCGCTATCAATTACCGATTAGCACAATCAAACAAGATTTATATCAGAACCCGTATAGCGCAAGCAATATCAATGAATATTCACAGGTGGTGATCAACCCTCCCCGCAATGGAGCCACTCCACAAATTAAAGAAATCAGCAAAACTACTAGAGTTAAGAAAGTGATTTTGATTTCTTGTAGTTTAGAGAACTTCATCCGCGACGCTCGGATTCTTCTGGGTAGTAATTTTAACTTAAGCGATGTTTACCCCATCGACCAATTCCGCTATAGCAATCACCTGGAGATTATTGGCGTTTTCGAACGATAGTAGTCCATTGCACGGGTTAATTGCACGAGTTAATATTGCTACTTAAAACCAACCAATGCCGTCATCAACTATGTATTTTTAAATATTGTAAAAATAATTTTTGAAGCCACTTATTTTTGCAAAAAGAGCATAGCCTATTGTTTTGATAAATGTAAGGTACGCCGAGCGCTCTAAAGACCTTGCATTTATCAATCCTAT
>CANDYO010000055.1 GCA_947424995.1 Rickettsiales bacterium
GATGATGAAGATTATATTTATATCAAAGGAAGAGCGAAGAGATTTGCTAAAATTGCTGGAGAAATGGTTTCTTTAACTGCAGTAGAAGGGTTTATTAGCGCTTTGTGGCCAAATTTCGTTCACGCAGTGATAACCGCGCCAGATGAGAAAAAAGGTGAGCAGTTGATATTAGTCACAACAAATAAAGATGCCACAAGACAGGAAATCAGTAACTACGCCAAAGACAAAAAAATAAGTGAGTTATCAGTGCCTCTTAATATTGTAATTATTAAACAATTACCATTATTAGGAACAGGAAAAACTGATTATGTCGCTTTGCAGAAGCAAGTAATGGAAGAATGATCAGTAATCATAAACATGCTCTATATTTGCATTAATATTTATCAATTGAATCAAGGTTTGACTTAGAAATCTCACTGGAGTTTTTATAGCAATTCTTTTAAGTTTGTTATCAGTTAAGATTGGCTGAGTAAAAACAATATCAGCATTTTTGAGGTTTAAGTTTAATGCGGATGGCGCTAGAATGGTAATTAAAATATTAGATTTATTTCCAGCTATTTCTTGAAATTTAACATGACTTTTAGCAAGCATAAGAGCATGTTTCTTAAATGCATCATAACGTGGTAGTGATACTAGCTGTAGATTATTAGGAAGTTGCTTAAGAATTTTTATATTAGAGTTTTTTAAGATCTTATCTGGAATATCACTACTCACCACAATAGTATAGCTTGAAGCCTCACCATAAAGTGAATGTGTTAGAGTCTTTATTAACCATGCATAGCCAGCTTTGAATCCATATTCTGCAGAAAGGAAAAATTTTCGCTCTAACTTTCTAATAAAATCAGAGCCAAAAAAGCTATTATCTAACCATAATTTCTTAAATTTACTAGCAAAATCAAATTGGTACCATGGTTATATTTTTATAAAACTGACGTAATCTTCGGCAACTTGATAAGCAAATTTATCTTCTGAGGTAGGGCCGTGAGTTCTTGTCCATTCTGTAAATCTACCTATTGAATTTTCATATAAACCCTTAAGTAGATATTCTAATGACATGCTTGTGCCAATTACCTTAATCATTGTATGATAGTCGCTATTATAAGGATAAGCTTTTGTTAGATCTTTTACCTCGCTATATCCATTCCAAAATTGTTTACTAGCTCCAAGATAAGGGAATTCACTTGGCTTATAATGTTTTAAAGTATTGGCATATTCTTCTGAGCTATACACAATATACCATTCAGGAAAAGTTAAATATGTTTGATCAGGAGGTCGTTTATATTCTACGGGAGTTAAAATATCATTATCTTGTGCGCTCGCACAACATACAAAGGAAGATAGGAGTAGCCCAATAAAAATTACTGATATTCTTAAAAAAGACTTAGGTGTGTTCATTTTTTATACCATTTTACTAAATTTCATCAAGCAATTTTGGCTTGGATCATATGGTTGATAGATTCTTTCGCCTGAATCTTTAAAGCCCATAGATTCTAAGTATTTACTTAAGTGATTTGTGGATGTAAAATGCCTTAATTCCTGATCATTAGCTTCCCAACTAATATTAAGACCAGCATTAAATACTGCATGAGCTAGAGCTGCCAATGAATGCATCTTAGAACTATCAACATTATGATCTCTTAAAATAAAATTTCCCCCAGGACGTAATATTCTAAAAATAGAACGGACAAAATTATCTAACTTATCTAGAGGTGAATGATGTAGGCCAATATAACATGTTACAAGATCTACGGAGTTATCATTAATTCTATTATCAATAGGGTTATAATTATTCAATTTTAGAAAATTTCCTATTTTCTTTAAACCACCTCTTTCCACTATATCTACTGGTGAATAACTAGGTTCTTGATCGTTAATTAAATAAATATCACCGCTAATATTTATATGTTTTTGTAGATTACCTATATAGCGGCCTGTTGTTCCTATTTCAACATATCCATCAATATCTATTTGATTATCTAATAGCTTTAATGTTTGATTTAACATGTCTATTTTTTGTTTTTTTAAAGCAGGCACAGCATAACGCAATTCAGATAAAAATGGTTTTATGCTTGGTAATTTTTCTTGAATATATTTATAAATTTCTTGATCTGAATTAAATTTTTTGGATGCTTGCAAGATTAGATAATGAAACTTATCTTCAGGATAAATATTATAGACATTTTGCAAGAATAGATAAAATTTATCTCGCCAATAAGTATCTAGGAAAATATTTTTAAAGTCAGATTCGCTTTTATTATTGGTAATGGCTTGAGCGCCAACAAGATAATATTGCTCCCAAAGTTTATTTAAGAACTTGGTATCTGGATCAAGTTTCTTCTTAAGGGCAAAATAATCATTTGCCCTTGGATATGCTCGATGAAATTGTTCAGGAGTAGCATGTGGTTGATAAGGTAAATAATATGAACCATTGCATTCAAGAGCAGATTCTATAATTTCACGCGTCCAAATAGCCACTTTATTCTTTGCAACTTCATTAGTATATTGCTTATAGTAAAGAACAAAAGCAAATACTTCGTCTTCTGCCCAAGCCAGTAAAGTGCCTGGATCTTTTATAGCATGACGAATAGATATATTGATTACATTTACCTCGTATCTTTGCAGTATCTTTGCCATTTTAGGGATAAATTCATTTATGTTATCAATTGGTATAAAATATTCTTGTAATACATAAGTAGATTTCTTGCGTGATAGTGGCTCTAGTTCTAAAAAATTATAGCTTGCCTCGTTATTGCGCCATACTATTTTTTTACTATTAAGAATAATCGGATCATAAAGATATTCTCTCCTGTATTTACCTAAAGGCGTCTCAGAAATTGCCCATAAAAAATATTTTTCAAATAGATATGTTTTTTTGATTTTTCTTAGCCTATCTTGACTAGTTAAGTCTTTATCAGTGATAATCCAACTTATAGCCATAACTTTTTTATATTCAGATGGATATAAATCAGCGTTATGAAATATCACTTTTGTTGAATTTTTAATATTTTCAGCAAAATATTGAGGATAATCTTCAATGGATAGTTTTTTACTAATACGTTCAATTTTTGAATTATCTACTAACTCGAGAGTGACTTCGATAATCACCCCTAATCCACCATAACCACCTATTATACCAAAAAATATATCAGGATTATTAGTTCGATCTGCTTCAATAATACTACCATCAGCTAAAATAACTTTAATCTGTTTAGTTGAAAGAATTACAGGGCCTAAGCCCATATATCTTCCGTGAGAATTTACACTTAATGTACCACCAACAGTAAAATTGGCATAGGTTTGCATTATTTTTATGGCAAGGTTGTGTGGGTCAATATATTTTTGAATTTCATGCCAAGTAATCCCTGTTTGAACTGTGATAGTTTGTGCTTTTTTATTAAATTCGATTACTTTATTAAACTGACGCATATCGATATGAAAAGAATTTTCGAGCGCTGTTTGTCCGCCCATACTGCAACGAGCTCCACCAATGGAAATAGGACCTTGATTAGATAATATAATTTCTCTAATTTCTTCTGTCGTGGTTGGCGCAATTATCTTATCAACTAAAATAGGATTTAATCGCGATATGTCATTTATTATTAACAATTCTTTATTCATGGTGGAGTTTATATTCCTTTATATGCAGAGGCTTATTTAATATTATTCAGTAATTTTCATTCGAAGTCAAATTTGATCTGGAATATGTTTTTGGATCATGTAATCTTATTCTAATATAAAATAGGTAATTTTATGCAAGAAGGAGTAGTTTTATTACATGGTATTTTAAGAACAAATCTCTGCATGAAAGGATTGGCTGATTTTCTTAAAAATAATAATTATAAAATTCTTAATATCGACTATCCTTCCTCTAAGTATGACATGTTATCAATTGCCAAGTTAATCCATCTGCAAATTCAAGATTTTTCTACTCAGATAACAAAAATCCATTTTGTTGGCTATTCGATGGGAGGGTTAATCATTCGCACTTACCTTAATTTATACCGTCCAAATAATCTTGGTCGAGTTGTAATGCTTGGAGCGCCGAATCATGGAAGTGAGGTAGCTGATTTTTTGCAAAATTTTTGGATTTACAAAAAATTATATGGGCCATCCGGCCAGCAACTCATAACAGATCAAACTGCATTTAAGGATATATTTGGGAGTATTAATTATGAACTTGGAATAATAGCTGGTAGTAGCCCATTTTATTTTATAGCGAATAAAATTATTGGTAAAGAAGCTGATGGAAGAGTATCTATTATCAACACTAAAGTTGAAGGTATGAAGGAGCACGCAGTGATTAAATCAGGTCATACTATGCTTAGCTCGAATAAAAAAGCCTGGCAATTAACTTTAGCATTTTTAGATACCGGAAGTTTTATTTGAGCTAATTCTCGTTCATCTTTAGGTAGTAATGGATTTGCATTATGTGCGAGTAAAAATTCTATTCTTTCAGTATGTCAGTGTTAAAGGCGACAACAAGGATATAGTTTTTTAACCTCAATATTTAGCCGACTGCTTGAAAAGTTTCTTTTTGCTTTAAAGTAAAAAAATCGGCGTCATTCTTGCCAAGCCTTGGCTTGGCGAGAATTCAGATAAATTCTCTTAAAAGCGTAGAGTTTATAAAGGTTTAAAAAGATTTCAACTGGATTCTCGCCACCAGCTAAAGCTGGTTGCAAGAATGACAAACTCATCTTAGTAGAAAGAACTAAATTACAAGCTTTTGACTAAAAAACAGTATTTTTATGCGTATTATTTTAATAAAAAATGACTCTAGATGCAAGAATATATCTAGCATTGAATACTATTTAACAGTCGATTATTTAGTTTTTCTGATGATTTAATTGCACTCTTAAGATTAAGAATTATTATTTATAGATCTTTATTTCCTTAATCGATAACCTGTTTTGAAGATCCAGCTAATGATAGCAAGACAGATAAGCGTAAATATCCCAATCATAATAACACTAGTGGAAAGACTTACATCACCTTGATCGTAAAAGCTCCAGCGGAAGCCACTCACCAGATAGACTACGGGGTTCAACAAAGAAACCTTATACCAAAATGGTGGCAACATATTGATAGAGTAAAAGCTTCCTCCAAGAAACGTGAGCGGCGTAATAATTAATAGTGGAATTATTTGTATTTTTTCGAATCCATCTGCCCAAATACCTATGATAAAGCCAAGTAGACTGAATGTAACGCTGGTCATCACCAGAAAAAATAACATCCATAACGGGTGTGCCACGCGCAATGGTACAAAAAACGTCGCCGTAATAAGCACGATTATTCCAATAATAATCGATTTAGTAGCCGCCGCGCCTACGTAGCCAATCACGATTTCAATGAATGATAATGGTGCGGATAGAATTTCATAAATAGTACCGGTAAAGCGTGGAAAATAAATACCGAAGGAGGCATTAGAAACGCTCTGGCCAAGCACGGTGAGCATAATGAGACCAGGCACAATAAAGGAGCCATAAGGTATATCTCCAATAGCCTGTATATGTGAACCAATGGCTGAGCCGAAGACAACAAAATATAGTACGGTAGAAATTACTGGTGAGGCGATGCTTTGCCCCAAAGTCCGCATTGCACGCATCATCTCAAAAGTATAAATTGCAATGATACCACGAAAATTCATAACGCCTCCATAAGTTCAATAAAAATTTCTTCTAAGCTGCTTTGACGACTATAAATATCTTTTGGACGAATGCCGTTTGATTTGAGTTTATCAAGCATTGCTGAAATATCATTATCAGCTTTTACATTGTAGGTTAGAATCAGTTTGCTGCCTTTCTCTTCCAGAGTTAACGGATCATCTTTTAGTGCAGCCGGTATTTCCGCAAGTTGCTCGCGCAGCACAAAAATCATTTGGCGTTTACCCATTCTGTGCATTAGCGTATTTTTATTTTCTGTTAAAATTAACTTACCATTGTTGATTATTCCTATACGGTCTGCCATTTCCTCAGCTTCTTCAATATAGTGAGTAGTTAAAATTACAGTTACGCCAGATTCACGAAGCTCTCGCACTTGCTCCCACATAGATTTACGCAGCTCAACATCAACGCCGGCTGAAGGTTCATCAAGAAACAAAATTTCAGGTTCATGAGATAAAGCTTTAGCAATCATCACGCGGCGTTTCATACCTCCAGATAGCCTGCGAATTTGCTCATCTTTTTTATCCCATAAAGATAAGCGTTTTAGAGTTTCTTCAATATAGGCTGGGTTGCGAGATTTACCAAAAAGCCCTCGACTAAACGTTACCGTATTCCATACCGACTCAAAAGAATCAGTACTAAGTTCTTGAGGCACCAAACCAATTGCTCTACGCGCTTGACGATACTGAGTTATATTATCAAAACCAGAAACGAGAATATTACCGCTACTTGGCCCAACAATACCACAAACCGAATTGATGAGAGTAGTCTTTCCTGCTCCGTTTGGGCCTAAAAGAGCAAAGATTTCACCGCTCTTAATCTCAAGATTAATGTCATCAAGGGCTTTAAAACCATTATCATAGACTTTGTTTAATGCGCGTATCGTTATTGCTGTATTAGATAGCATCTAAAGCTTGTCCTCTTCGTTGCATTGCAAATGTAATATCAAACTGTATATAACATTATCTCTTTTTATATTTCATATTATATATAAATAATAAATTGAAGTACAGAGATGGCTAAAAAATGGTACTTTTTTGAGTGCTGCTTTCGCAATCCGTGAATATTACAAACTACTTAATCTGTGCTCATTCTTTATTTCCCAAATATAACTTCATACCAACATGGGTAGATTCAAACCCCAATCGTTCATAAAATATTTTAGCCCTGGGTCTTTTTATATTAGTGGTAAGTTGAATTATAGAAGCGCCATGAGATTTAGCATATTCTATGGCCTGAGCGATCATCCATTCACCAATTTTATGGCCCCGGAGTTTCTCAGAAACTCTTACCGCTTCAATTTGCATTCTTGTCGATCCAGTAAAGGTGAGGGAGGGCATTAGGCTCAAGTGGCAAGTAGCAATTACTTGATTATTTTCTTCAACTACCATTAAATATTGATTTGGATCACTATCTATAAGAGCAAAGGTGTCTATATAACGTTGATCTAATTTGTCAGAGTTTTTTTCTCTTGAGATACCTAGCTCATCTTCTACGAGAAGATTTACAATAGCGCTTAAATCGGCAATTGTTGCACGTCTATGTTTTAAATCCATGATATTTTCCTTTTTAGTATTCTACTATTTATGTTAGTCTTAAAAATAAATTTTTTCTATCAAAATTCTAAAATTCCTCTAGCTTTATAATAAAGCGCTGTGAAAAAAAATTGGAGCATTCAAGTCGCAATATTGATAAGCAATTTGAAACTTCTAGAAGCTTAATTGACTGATAAAATAATATTGCAAAATATGCTAAGAATAATTCTCGGCTTATTTTAGCTCCATTAATTAATTTGGTTAATGAAGAATGCGTAACTTGCGTAACTTTAAAACTTACATTAAGGTTATATTAAAATAATTCGAATTAAAATCTTACCCATATGTCATCATTATTTAAAAATAGCAAAAATTCAAAACCGCTTGCAGAAGAAATCAGGCCAACGAATATTGATGAGATATTTGGTCAGGAGCATTTATTTACAGATAATTCACAAATCAAGCAGATGCTCAATGCTTCCCATATTCAAAATATAATTTTTTGGGGACCTCCGGGTAGTGGTAAAACAACTATAGCTAGAATTTTAGCTAAACAATGCAAATATCATATCGAATCAATATCAGCAGTAATCAACGCAACTAGTGATATAAAGCAAATATTTAGTAATGCTAAAGCTCGAAAAAGCCAAGGTATTAATACTATATTGATAGTAGATGAAATTCATCATTTTAATAGAACTCAGCAAGATATATTTCTGCCATATCTAGAAGATGGCACGGTGACATTAATTGGCGCCACAACGGAAAATCCTTCATTTGAGCTAAATGGCGCACTACTATCTAGATGTATGGTCTTAACCCTCAAAAGCTTAAATAAAACAGCGTTAATGCAAATAACTGCAAGAGCAGAACAAATATATAATAAAAAGCTGCCATTAAGCGAAGAAGATTTTGATAGATTATATGAAATGGTTGATGGTGACGGGCGTTATCTATTAAATATCTGCGAAGGATTACTTAACTTAGAGCGTAATTCTGAAAAGCCTATAGATTTAGGATCAATATTTCAGATGCGCAGTGCAGCTTATGATAAATCAAGAGATAATCATCATAATTTAGTTAGCGCATTACATAAATCTATTAGAGGTTCTGATAGCGATGCTAGTCTTTATTGGCTAACTCGGATGCTTGAGGCGGGAGAAAACCCTCACTATATCCTTAGACGCTTGGTAAGAATTGCAGTAGAGGATGTTGGTCTCGCTGATCCGAATGCTTTAACTCAAGCATTAGCTGCAAAAGAAGCTTATGATTTTTTAGGGGCTCCAGAAGGAATTTTGGCAATTATTCAAGCGGCTTTATATTTAGCTACAGCTCCAAAATCAAATGCTGTTTACTTGGCTCAAAAAGCTTCTACGGATGATGCAAAAAGATATGGTTCTTTATTGCCTCCTTTTCATATATTAAATGCACCCACCAAATTAATGAAAGAACAAGGCTATGGTGAAGGATATATCTATGATCATGATACCAAAGAAGCTTTTTCAGGACAAAATTATTTTCCAGATAATATGCCAAGAAAACAATATTATCATCCTAGTCAAAGAGGGTTTGAAAAAGATATCAATAAGCGCTTAGATTATTGGAAAAATTTACGACAACAAAAAAGATAGATAAATTTGCTAAATCTTAAAATGCCATATAGCTATTACCCGCGATGATTATCATTTTTCTCTCCTATGGTTTTAGCAAATTGAACTGCAAGATTTTTAAATGCTTCCAGTCCTTTCTCTTCTAACATTTTTACAAGTACACTGCCAATAATTACTCCATCAGCGAATGCAGCTACTTGTGCAGCTTGACTGCCATTGGATATGCCAAAACCAACGGCAATTTTCACTTTAGGAAAATAAGTACGTAAATTATTAACTTCATCTTCTAAACTAATAACAAGATCACTTTGAATCCCTGTTACTGAAAGCCTTGAGATATAATAGATAAAACTTGGTTCTAATTTTTTATATAAGTTAAAACGCTGCGGATTAGTAGTTGGGGATGTAAGTAAAACTATTTCTATACCCACTTTCTTAAGAATTGAATAAAACTCTTGTCCTTCTTCAGGTGGTAAATCAACTATTAATACCCCATCAATTCCTACTTCTTTAGCTTTGATTGAAAATTCTTCATATCCAAATGATAAAATGGGATTTAAGTAACTAAACAAGATTATCGGTATATCATAACCTCGCATACGCACTTGATGGACTATATTTAATACTATATCCAGTGTGACTCCATTGCTTAAAGCAATCTCAGCTGCGCGTTGATTTACTGGACCATCTGCAACAGGATCAGAAAATGGCACGCCTATTTCGATAGCATTAGCGCCAGCTTCTACTAAAGCAATGACCGCTTCAATAGAGTCCTCTATGGTTGGATGTCCAGCCATAATAAATGGGATAAATGCAGATTTCCCTTCTTTAAATATTTTATCTCTCATTATTTTTTCTCCAAATATTTACTTAAGGTCTCTACATCCTTATCTCCACGACCGGATAGACCAATTAGCATATTATAATCTTTTGATAATTTAGGTGCAGTTCGAATGGCATAAGCAATTGCATGCGCACTTTCTAAAGCAGGGATAATACCTTCTAATCGTGCAAGTTCAAATGCGGCCTCAATAGCTTCATCATCACTAGCATTAGTATAATGAGCCCTTCCTATATCATGTAAATTAGCATGTTCTGGACCAACACTTGGATAATCTAGCCCAGCAGAAATGCTATGAGTATTAGCCACTTGACCATATTCATCTTGCAAAAGATAGCTTTTTGTTCCTTGAATTACTCCAATACGACCACCAGCAAATCTAGCAGCATGCTCCCCTAACTTCATTCCTTTGCCACCAGCTTCAACTCCAGTCATTTTTATATCTCTATCTTCTAAAAATGCATAAAAAAGGCCAATTGCATTGCTTCCGCCGCCAACGCATGCTACTAACTCATTCGGCAATTTACCTATTCTATCTAAAATTTGTTGCCTAGCCTCTATTCCTATAATCTTTTGAAAATCTCTAACAATTGTTGGATATGGATGTGGCCCTAATGCTGATCCTAAAACATAATAAGTATCTTGCAAATTTGAAACCCAGTTGCGCATTGCTTCTGAAGTTGCATCTTTTAAAGTTTTTGAACCAGATTTAACCGCTCGAACTTCTGCTCCAAGCACTCGCATTCTAATTACGTTGAGATGTTGCCTTTCCATATCAACCTCTCCCATATAAACTATGCATTCCATACCAAGTAAACTTGCTACAGTTGCAGTCGCAACTCCATGTTGGCCAGCTCCAGTTTCGGCGATTAATCGCGTCTTCTTCATAAATTTAGCAAGTAATCCTTGTCCAATTGTATTGTTAATTTTATGAGCCCCTGTATGAGTTAAATCCTCACGCTTCAAGTAAATATTTGCTCCACCCAGCTTTTTACTGAGTCTTTCAGCATAATAAAGCGCTGTTGGTCTACCAGCATAATTTTTCAGATAATTTTGTAGTTGAGATTGGTACTCTAAATTATCTTTAAAATTCGAATAAGCCTCTTCTAGTTCTGCGAGAGGCGCCATTAATGTTTCAGGTGCAAAACAACCACCATATTCACCAAAATATCCTTTCTTATTTATCATAATTACACTCCTTTAAAAAATTTTTAATAAGCCCACTATCTTTAATGCCTGGCTGGCTTTCAACACCGCTGGCAATATCCACTGCATAAGGCTTAACTATATTAATTGCAGTTATTACATTATTTGAATTTAAACCACCAGCTAAAATTAACCGATAATCTTTAGCTAATTTACTGGCTAACTCCCAATTGGCAATCCTACCAGTACCACCTCTTAATCTATCTTTATTTTTTGGTGCATCAATTAAGATATATCCATAAGATTCTAAAACCGAAGCTTCTGGTAACTCATCAATTGAGTTGGCTTGACAAGATAAGATTACCTTATCTTTAAAAGACTGAGGAGCATCTAATAAATCATCATATACCTGAACTAAATCTAAGTTCAATTCATCTACACAGCGGGCAACAAAATCATAAGACTTATCAATGAATAAACCCACTTTAATAATAGATAGAGGCAATGAATCAATGATATGTTTAGCTTTATTTTGCTCAATATACCTAGGGGACTTTGGATGGAAATTAAAGCCGAGTGCCCAAGCACCATTCTGCGCAGCAAATAGTGCATCGTTCTGATTAGTAATCCCGCAAATTTTAGCGCGCATCTTTTTCTCCTAATAGCATATTTCCTAATGCTTGACCTGGATTTTCTTTCTCCATAAAATGTGATCCAATTAAAAATCCTCTAAAGCCTAACTTTTGCATTTCTTCTATTTCTACTTTATTTTTAATACCGCTTTCACATATGGCATAAATATGCTTAGGAATAAATTTGATCAGCTCTCTTGAAGTATCTAAATCAATTTTTAATGTTTTTAAATTACGGTTATTAATACCGATAACTCTTGGCTCAAGTTCTAGTGCCACCTTCAATTCCGCTAAATCATGCACTTCTATAATTGGAGTTAATCCCAAACTCACTGCATATTTATATAATTCTACTAAAGCTTGTTTACTTAAGAAAGCTACGATTAAAAGCACAGCATTTGCTCCATATGCTAAACCTTGAGCTATTTGTACTTTAGTTAATATAAAATCTTTAAGTAAAATATGAGCATGCGGCAAAATTTTTCTTACATCGCTAATATATTCAATATTACCAGCAAAATACTCCGGCTCTGCAAGAATAGATAAAGCAGATGCTCCATTGTTTAAATATTCTTTGGCAATGTCAGTATGTTTTAATGATCCATGATAAATTCTACCACGTGATGGGCTAACAAATTTAATTTCAGCAATAATTGCTGGATTATTCGAATCCATAAATATCTGACAAAAATCCAAAGCATTATGTTTTAAATTATTTTCGACTGTAATCGCTTCAGCTCTTACTTGAATATTACCTCTAATTTTTTCTAAAAAATCACTCATAAAGATGCCTCATTTTGTAGTTGGTTTAGCAAAGCAGCTGTTTTGCCTGATGATATAGCTTCTCTTGCAATTTCTATAGCTTCACGTAAATTTAATGCTGCGCCGGCTACTAAAAGACCTGCTGCACTATTTAAAAGTACGATATCTAACTTAGGTCCTGTGATTTCACCCAGAAAAATAGCTTTAATAATCTGCGCATTCTGAGCTGTATTTCTTCCTAATATTTCACTCAACTGGGAGATGGGCAACCCTACATCCGTTGGATTAATAATATATTCAGTAATATTGCCATTTTTAAGCTCTGCTATATAGTTAGGAGCGCTAACACTGAACTCATCTAATCCATCTTCAGAATGAACAACTAAAGCATATTCTGATCCTATAGACTTTAATAGCTCAGCTACTTTTATAACAAGATCTCTGCGATATACGCCAATCACCTGTTTTTTAGGGCTAGTAGGATTCATCAATGGCCCCAAAATATTAAAAATCGTAGGGAAACTTAAATTTCTTCTTAAAGGAGCATATTGTTTTAATGCTGTATTGAATAAGGATCCTAGTAAATAAGCATAATGATTTTTTGCTAAACTTTTGCTTACATTATTTCTTATTGCGTCA
>CANDYO010000056.1 GCA_947424995.1 Rickettsiales bacterium
GGTCGCTTTGCGCCCCAAGGGTAACGTCATCGTATTATTTAAGCTACTGATTTTACAAACAATATTCCGTCAATATCTCTAACTTCATAGAGCATAGGAAAAATAATTTAAAAAATCAATTTAATTAAGCAAAACTCTACTAATATAAACCAACTATTAACCTTTAATTGCTAGTATCATAAAAACACTAAATAAATAGAATATAATGAAACAACATGATAACTATATAAAATTACAATCTAACAGACAGATAGTCTTAAATGATGCTACTAAAATTGCTGCTACCCCTATTATTACAGCTGATCCTATAGAACCCCTGATTACTTTTAAAAAACCTCTAAATTCTATCGACGATTTAACTGATTCAATCAAAAAATTAGACGAACGCAAAGACAATAGGCTTGGTATTGTCTGGAGTGAAGATCCAGTCAATAAAACTAGAATCAGAGATGCTAGAGGCGTTAAACCAGAGAATCTGTTACTTAAGGAAGATCTGGGTGAAAAATATGCCATGCAAGTGCTTAATCAAGTTAGAGGGGGAATATTACTCTTAGAAAATCGACCCAAAAGCCTCGCACAAGAAGAAGCCATAGCCAAGCTGTTATTAATAGCTGAAAAATCTCTAACCGAAATAAATGAATTACCTAAAAGCATCTTAGCTTATAATAATGCAATGGTTGATGTTCTTAAAACAGCAGGAATTCCGGATGCTGCTGAGCAATTAAATTTTGCTAAAGAAATAGCAAATTTCAAAGATGATCATCAACATATAGTAACTTTAAATACAGTTAAAGATAACAATGGAGCTGCACATACTGTAATTGAAGCCGATGTAATGCTAAATGGCTTAACCGATTCTCAAAAAGCTCAATATGCAGCAATAGCCAAATCTAATAAAGGTGTCTCTATAAGCGATGTTGATGGCGCCAGCATGACTTGGTATAATAAATTACCAGATTACCAAAAAGCATTAATTCATGATGTTGCAGATGATATTGCCAAAGGCACAAAAGTAATCCCTGCTCAATTACGTGAATTAATTGGGGTTAGGAATGGTTATGAAAAAACCACTGCAATCATCTCTCCAGACACAAATGGTGATTTAAAAAAACCTAAAGTTTTAGTTCAAAGTCTTCATTGTGGCGCTCCAGCCTCTAAAAATAAACATGGAGGCGAGCAAATTACTGAAGAAAATATTAAGCAATTGCAAAGTTTTGCTCCTTCTGGTTCAACACTTAACCTTAATAATCTAACTAGTGAAACCACTGCAATTCCATTCATTAAAAAAGATGGTATCCGTAGTGAGAATTGGATAAGCAAGCAAATAGCTAAAGCAGTTACTGGGATTAAGAAAACCGCTAAAGAAGCTGGAAAACTGCCTAAGGTTACTTCTTCAATGTCTCCTATTAATAAATGGAGGGTTTTTGGTGGTGGCCTAGACCATAAACAATTTGCAAATTGTTTAAAAAGCATAGGAACACATATAAACGAAATAAAAGGTACAGATAACATTCAAAATTTTCTTAAGCGTAGCACAATCGAAACTAGGATAAATAATCTTTGGAATAGATCACGAGGTTTAAAAAGCACAGAAGATCTGGCTCGCGAAGAACTTACAAAAATGGATCCGAGAGATCCTATAACAGCTCTTACTACTGCCATAGATGCAAGAAAAAATTTAAATCAAATAAACTTACTTGTTGACGATCAAAATAAAAACTTAGAAGTGAGCGGTGCTATGAAATCTCTAGAATATGAGGTAAAACACGGTAACGGTAGCCTCAATAATTTCTATAGAACAAACGCAGAAGTAGCCGCATACCCTACCACTGTTGATTTCTGTAAAAGTGGCAAAGATCGAACTGGAATGGTTGAATTAAAAGGTTCTCAGATCGCCATTAGTGCTGAATTAGGCTTAAGCGAAGCCGCCTCAAAAGAGGCTCTCAAAGCATTAGGAGCTGGTGGACATACTCAAGAAATGGCTGGTATTCAGGGTGGATCCGTTGGTAATCACTCAATAAAAATGAGCGCTGAATTTGGCCTTAATCCAGCTGATCAAGTATTGGAGGGGGTGATTAATCAAAAGTCTTCAGGATATAATAGTGAAATAAAACTAGGAAAAACAATACTAGGCTTTAAAACATCTAAAAAAGTAAAAGCTGAAAAACAAGCTGAAGGCATAGTATCTGAAGTTAAATTAAAAGTAGAAAACAAAAAAACTAGCGTAAATGAAGAAGCTGTTTTAAATGCTAAGATAAAAAAAGCTGCAGGTGAACCATTAATCTCCCCTAACACACCAACTGTTAACCAACAACAATCTACATCAAGAGGTGCCGGCTAACCCTATATAAAATAGATTAAACAACGCTAGCACCCAAATGATAAACTTGGTGCAATAGCTCATGTTGCTACTAAATTTAGCTTTTGATTCATCTAAGTAGATTATTTTTACTATTTTTAAATAGTAGTATGCAGCTATAACCGCAGCAATCATGCTAGCAGCTATTGCTAGATAAATCTCAGCATTCAGCGCTGCTTTAAATACATAAAACTTAGCAAAGAACCCTGCTAGAGGCGGAATCCCAGCGAGTGAGAACATAAATATCGCCATAGTGGCAGAAGCCCAAGGATTAGACTTAGAAAGACCAGCTAAATCTTCAATATTGCTAATAGGTTTGCCATCTACTTCAATATTCATAATCATTGCAAAAGTACCGAGAGTCATCGATACATAAATAATCAAATATTGTATTACACTGCTTGCGGTATCGGTTAAGCTAAATGAAGCTATTGCCAACAGAATATAACCCACATGACCGATAGAGCTATAAGCCAATAATCTCTTGAAATTACTTTGCTTTAAAGCACCAATCGAACCAATAAGCACTGAAGCACAAGTAACTAACACTAAAATCGGCTGTAACTCAACTTTCCAGCCTGCAAAAACATCTAAGGTTAGTCTCAACAATAACCCTACTGCACCAATTTTAGCAACAGTAGCAAAAAATGTAGTAACTATAGTCGGTGCACCTTGATATACATCTGGAGTCCACATATGAAATGGCGCTGCTGAAACTTTAAAAAATACTCCGATAAGCAACATAATTATGCCAATAATCACTCCAATAGCGATATTGCTACTAGGATTATTTGCCAGCAATATCTGTAAGTTTTGATAGTCTAAATTACCAGTAAAACCATAAATCAACGAAATACCAAATAATAATATTCCTGAAGCAAAAGAACCAAGCACGAAATATTTTAAGCCAGCTTCTGAGGCTTTACTATCTTCCCGCTCAAATGCTGCTAATACATACAGACAAAAGCTCTGCAACTCCAGTGAAACATAAAGGCTTAAAAAATTATTTGCTGAAATCATTAGTAACATTCCGGTGATTGCCAGCAATAATAATACTGGAAACTCATAGAGCTTTAACATTGAGTCAGACTCAAATTTTTGCCCTTTATACAGAATGATATAAAAAATAGATGAAGTTAACAATAACAGCTTGAGCGCCTTAATTAAGCCACTCGTTTTAAATAATCCATCGAAGGCAATTACCTCACCTCCAGGTACTTTATATACCAGTAGATAAACTGCTATAGCTAAAGCAATAGCAACCGCAATATTCATTAATCTGAAGCAATTGCATTTAGTAAAGGCCCCTAGCATTAGCAAAGCGCAAGCTGCCAAGCTTAGTAAGATTTCAGGAAATAAAACACTCATTTCACTTAATATTGCACACATAATTTATCCTTTAGATTTGTTAGTTAGTTTATCTTTAATATTATCTATATAAGACTGTTGCACAAGACCAATTTGTTATTTATGAATTAGCAGTTAGTCATAAAAATGCCGTCATTCTTGCGCCATTAGGCGCGAGAATCCAGTTAAAATCTCTTAAAAATCTTAAAGCAACTGAATATAAGTAAAAGCTTTCAACTGGACCCTCGGCCTTCGGCCGAGGGTGACGACCTCACGTGCTTTGAGTCTTTACTTCCCCACATACCATTCGGAAGCAACCGATAAACCAATTTCTTTTAAAAATTTGCGTTTATCTTGATCATGCGCTCCGCAAACAATTAGCAACTGCTTTACATCTTCAGAAGCATTTCTTAAAGCATCTACTAAATATTTTCCAACACTAGACCATAAAGAAGGATCATTTACACAAAAATCATCAATCATCATCGTCATACCGCCTGGATTATAAACTTCAGGAGCCGCAACCACTCTACCAATTGCAAAGCCAATAATTTTGGAATCTTCTTCTGCAACATAAAGAAAACAATTCTCATGAGTGAATAATTCTTCGAACCACTCCATCTGCATTTGATTAGCATTATCTGCTCTTTTCCAAAATTGTGGCTGCGCTACAGCATATTCACATCTTTTTATATCTGATAAAGCTACCATTGCATAAATATCTTGAACAGTGGCTTCGCGTATATTGACCATTTATTACTTCCCTAATAAAGCTACCACCGGAGCATGAAGAACATCAGTAATGATACTTGGGTAAATACCTAGCAAGAAAGTTAAGATAATCAGCGGTACAAAAATTAGCCATTCTCTACAGTTTAAATCTTTTAAGTCTTCTACCTCTGGATTGGTAATCGCTCCAAACATTACTCGTTTATATAGCCAAAGCATATAAATAGCGCCAAAAACAAGGCTGGTGGCAGCAAGCGCTGCATATAACTTACTCACCTGATAAGTTCCAACAACAACTAGCATTTCACCAACAAAACCACTGGTAGATGGAAGGCCAACTGATGCCATCGTAAAAATCATAAAGAACAATGCGAACATCGGCATCTTAGTGACCACTCCACCATAATGGCTAATCTCTTTGCTGTGCATCCGATCATAAAGCACTCCCACAACCAAAAATAAAGCACTTGAAACTACTCCATGGCTAAGCATTTGGAATAACGCGCCTTCAATTGCTATTTGATTGAAAGTGAATATGCCCATGGTTACAAAACCCATATGAGCAATAGAGGAATAAGCAATTAATTTTTTCATATCAGTTTGAACGAAAGCAACCGCTGATGCATATATAATCGCTATTGCGCTTAAGACAAAAATTAAGTGAGAAAAATGATGGCTTGCTTCTGGCAGCATAGGCAGAGAGAATCTAAGGAAGCCATAAGCGCCCATTTTAAGCAGAATTCCAGCTAAAATAACTGAACCTGCTGTAGGCGCTTGTACGTGTGCATCTGGAAGCCACGTATGCACCGGCCACATCGGCACCTTAACTGCAAATGAAACAAAAAATGCTAACCATAATAGATTTTGTACTTTACTAGAAAACTTAGGTACTAAGCCATATAAATTAGGAATATTAAGTTCACCAGTATGTTGATAAATATATATGATGGCAACTAATAAGAATAAAGAACCGGCTAAAGTATAAAGGAAGAATTTTATGGCTGCATATACGCGCCTTTCTCCACCCCAAATTCCTATAATTAAAAACATCGGGATTAACATTGCTTCAAAGAAAATATAAAATAAGATAAAATCAAGTGCACAAAACACCCCTATTACCATGGTCTCTAGCAATAGAAACGCAATCATATATTCTTTTACTCTAAACTTGATTGATTGCCAACTAGCGATAATGCATAATGGAGTTAATATAGCGGTTAAAATAATAAAGAATATTGAGATACCGTCAATGCCAAGATGATAATGCATATTGAGCGATTCAATCAAATTATGTATTTCCTGTAACTGGAAATCTGGAGATGATTTATCAAAATTACGATAGATAAAACCACTGAATATTAGAGCTGTTATACTACTAATTAAAGCTATAATTTTAATAAGCTTTTCATCTTTCGCTACCAGCAAAATAAACAAAGCCCCAAATAAGGGGCATAAAATTATACTGGATAATAATGGCAATGTTGTCATATAGTTTTTCTTCCGATAATTTTCTTTAAGTTAATTAATGCATGAATTTTAAGAACACAGCTATTATAGATCCTGTACATGCTATCATAATACCACCCATCCAGATGATTGTACGCTTATAAACATCGTCGATTTTTATTTCCAATATGTCTATTCTAGCGCTTAAGTTTGCATTTACCTCAAATATTCTAGCATCCAATCCTGATATTCTTGCGCTTAAGTTCGCATTTACCTCAGATATTCTAGCATTTAAATTTGTATCAACTTCGGATATTCTAGCACCTAAATTTGTCTCAACTTCAGATATTCTAGCATTTAAATTTGTATCAACCTCAGATATTATAGCACCTAAATTTGTCTCAACTTCAGATATTCTAGCATTTAAATTTGTATCAACCTCAGATATTCTAGCACCTAAATTTGTCTCAACTTCGGATATTCTAGCACCTAATTTTGTCTCAACTTCGGATATTCTAGTATTTAACTCAGATCCTAAAATTTTGATCTCTGTTTGCAAATCTTTGATATCTACTGTTATCATCATCAAATCTTCCTTAGTAGAAAAATTCTTATCCCTTTCGCAAATTTCATGGATAATCACTTCTTTAGCTTGCGCCATTCTTTGCGCCACTTTTTCTGCCACCGTATTATTCATACCAGCTGTAATAAACTCATTCATCAAGTCTATAGAATCAAAACTCACATATGGATTTCTCATTTCATCCTCTTGCTTCAAGTTATAGCTCCTGGAAGGAAGTCTACCATATTTAGATAAATCCTGCAAACTCAAATGGATATATTCATTCGAAATTTTTGCTATATAATATATAATAACTTTAAAAATATTATCCAAAAAAAAGGCCATAATAGATGTTGAACATATATGTAGACGGAGATTCCTGTCCGGTAAAAGATGAAGTACTACGGGTATCTCAGCGTCATAAGCTTGAAGTTTACCTGGTCAGCAATAAATGGATGCCTCAAGTTATGGGCCCTAATGTTCATAAAATTTTAGTTAAGGCTGGAGCCGACGCTGCGGATGATTGGATAGCTGAGCATATAGCTAAAGATGATATCGCTATTACCGCTGATATCTTACTTGCAGAAAGATGCTTAAAGGCCAATGCTTACGTAATATCTCCACAAGGAAAAAACTTTAACGATGATAATATTGGCATAACGGTTGCTATGCGCAACCTCCATACTCACCTTCGTGAAACTGGAGAAATTTTTAGTTATAATGCTAGCTTTAGTAAGCAAGACCGTTCACGCTTTCTGCAGAACTTAGAACTTGTAATTCAGAAGATTAAAAGAGGGTAAGCTCAAACAGGCTCATTATCTTTAATTCTCGTCATAGCTTCTTTTAGCGCAGGAATCCACGTTGTTACAACTAACCAAACAATATTCTCGTCTATACTACCTAAATAATCATGAACTAAAATATTACGAAATCCTGAAATATCTTTCCATGGAACATGATTATTCTTATCTTTAATATCTCGTGGTAATTTTTGTGTAGATTCCGCCATAGTATGTAAATTATATAATACCGCATCATATCTCATTACATCTATAACGAAATTTTCTTTTGAAATATTATGAGTAAATTTTTCAATAAGATCTATTGCCTTCAGGATATGATCAACATATAAGAGATAATCTTTACTCAAAGCGGCACCGCCTCTTTTAATATCCGATCTTTTATTCTAGGATGAAGATGAGAATCTGGAACAACGTCTACTCTCATATTTAAAAGCTCTTCAAGACGCCATTGCAAGCTACATAAGCCTAAACCAGCATCAGGTTTCATATGCACTAAGAAATCAATATCGCTATCATCTCTATTAGACATTCTTGCTGCCGAACCAAAAATACGAATATTTTCAGCATGACAAATTTCAGCAATTTCTAAAATTTCATTTCTATAATTTTTTCTTAAAATTTCTATATTCATAATTTCGCCCTTAAAAACCGCTTACAACATACCAAGTAATCAGCCCCACTAACCCTACCACCATCACTAAAGCATAGTTATACAGATAACCTGATTGCACCCTACTAATTGCTCCAGATAGTCTCTCTGAAACTTTAGCCGCTCCATTGGGCCCCCATCCGTCAATAATCATTACATCACCAATTTGCCATAATAGATTGGCAATATATTTATATGGCTTAATCAGTAAAAATTCATATAGTTCATCAACATAATATTTATTTAATAACACTAAGTATAAACCTGAGAAAGAATGAGCGAATATTTTA
Organism: Rickettsiales bacterium; assembly: GCA_947424995.1. Lineage (GTDB taxonomy): Bacteria > Pseudomonadota > Alphaproteobacteria > Rickettsiales > CANDYO01 > CANDYO01. The sequence continues at coordinate 8,186 of CANDYO010000056.1, forward strand.
GCTAATTCTGGCACCACCAAATAGAATAGGTAAGCTATTAGAATGCCAGCAAAGCTTGCAAATAAAGGCACTAGTTTAACTAATTCTGGCACATGATGCGCTTGCTCTATAATTGGCGATATCACTAAAGCATTATTCCAAAACTGAGCTTCTAAAATCCCCATTTTTATTGCTAACATTCCCGAGAATATTGCTCCTAGAGCTAATATAAATAATGGCCAAGTCATAATTCTTGGTGCCTCATGAGCATGCGGATCTTTGCATTCACCATGAAAAGTTAAGAATAATAATCTCCACGAATAAAAAGCGGTAAAAAATGCTCCAACAAGCCCGAGAGTAAAGGCCATCATTCCAGCGTTAGTACCTTTGGCATAAGCCACTTCTAGGATTAAATCCTTAGAAAAATATCCTGCGAATGGGTATATTCCAGCTAAAGCTAATGACCCTATCAGCATAAGCCCATAAGTTACTGGAATCTTCTTCCATAATCCACCCATTTTATTAATGTCTTGCTCATGATGCATGCTATGAATAACATTACCAGCCCCTAGGAATAATAAGGCTTTAAAGAAAGCATGAGTCATTAGGTGAAATAATGCCACTGGATATGCCCCTACTCCGCAAGCAAAAAACATATAACCTAATTGGCTACAAGTAGAATAAGCAACAATCTTTTTGATATCGTTTTGCACTAAAGCAATTGAAGCTGCGAAGATAGCAGTAAACGCACCAATATAAGTAATAAAGGTTAAAATACTGGGCGATAATTCAAAAAGTGGTGAAAAACGAATTACCAAAAACACTCCAGCAGTAACCATAGTTGCTGCGTGAATAAGCGCTGATACTGGAGTCGGCCCTTCCATAGCATCAGGAAGCCAAACATGCAGGCCTATTTGTGCAGATTTACCCATAGCGCCTATAAATAACAACAAGCAAATTAGATCGATAGTTTTACTATCTTTCATTGCAATAGCTTGAGCAAATATATCCTGAAAATTCACACTACCAAAAGTTATAAAAAGAGCTGCAATTCCAAGGATAAAGGCAAAATCCCCTACTCTATTAACAATAAAAGCTTTGACCGCAGCGCTATTTGCTGAAGGCTTATAATACCAAAAACCAATTAATAGGTACGAGCAAAGCCCAACCCCTTCCCAACCAACAAACAATTGCAATATATTATTAGAAGTTACTAAAATCAACATGAAGAAGGTAAATAATGATAGATAGGCCATAAATCTTGGAATTGATTTATCTTCGGCCATATAACCAATTGAGTACAGATGCACCACTGCCGAAACGCTGGTTACCACCAGTAGCATTACAGCGGTTACCGAATCTACATATAGACTCCAATCAGCTTGTAAATTACCAATTTTAATCCATTCAAGTAGATGGATCTGATAAATAACTTTGCTAAATATTACATTGTTAAAAACAAATATAGAGAAAACAGCCGCACTCACCATCAAAGTACTAGAAATAATTTGAGCGAACCGGTCACCTAAATATTTTCCACCAAAAAAACTAGCGAAGGCACCTAGCAATGGCATAAAAACTATATTAAAAATCAAATGCTCTATCAGTTCCATCATTACCCCTTTAACTCACTTACATCTTCAATAGCAATCGATCCTTTTTTGCGATAAAAAATCACTAGGATTGCTAGACCAATTGCAGCTTCTGCCGCTGCAACTGTGAGGATGAAAATAGTAAAAATTTGACCAGTTAAATCTTTTAAATACACCGAAAAAGTGACAAAATTGATATTGACAGCCAGCAGCATTAGCTCAATTGACATCAAAATGATAATCACATTCTTACGGTTTAAAAAAATACCACAAATTCCAATAGTAAAAACTATTGCCGATAGAATTAAATAGTGGTTGATGCTAATTACAAATTGCTCCATTAACTTACTCCTTTACCGATTTTTACTTTTACCACTTCCATAGAATCTGCTACGCTTCGTTTAAACTGCTGAGTGGCATTTTGTCTTTTTACATTAACTCGTTTACGATGAGCTAGAATAATAGCGCTAATCATCGCCACTAACAATATCAATCCGGCGATTAAGAAAGGCGCCATAAATTTAGTATATAATACTGAACCAATAGCATGAGTATTGCTTAAACCAGCAAAATCAGCAAAAGGCAAATTAAGCTTTATATTTTGAGTCATATCTGTCGATTTAGTAATCACTAAGAATAAATCAATTAATAACACTAACGCTATTAATATACAGCTTGGCAGATATTGACTAAATCCTTCTTTAAGTTTGGTAAAATTAATATTGAGCATCATCACGACGAAGAGGAATAATACAGCCACCGCTCCTACATAAACTATAACTAAGGTCATAGCTAGGAATTCAGCTCCGATTAAAATAAATAATCCAGCAGCATTAAAAAAAGCGAAAATCAACCATAATATAGAATGAACTGGGTTCTTGACTAGAATTACTACTAGTGAGGATGCCACCAATAAAAATGCGAATGCGTAGAAAAATAGGCTATAGATTATCATATTTGAAAGTCCGATCTTTTAAAATTAAACTACTATGGTAAAATATATCAAATCCATGCTATAAAACAAGCATTGTATAATTTATTGAATTAAAATTCATCATTAACTCCAGCTAAATATGACTTAACTTCTTGTTGATAACTAGAGTAGCTTACACAAGTCTGTTCCATTTTTACTATATTAGCCTCATAAAGTTTATCAACACTGAGATATACATCATCTTTACTTAGAAGATCTGGCAATGCTTCTTTGTAAATATTTACTATCTCCTTGAAGCTAAACCCTTCGACAGAATTAAGCATTTGCATCGAATATATATCGCCGGAAACATGAAGTGTATCTAAAATACTGCTAACTCCACTTATAGTAGTTAAATGATTGATAGGCATAACTATATTAATAGGAAAAATAACAAATTTTTGCTGAATTTCTTTGGATGACATTATATGATCTAAGTGATTAGCCCCAACTTGACATAAGGTATTTTCAGCAGGAGAAGCAGCTATATTTTTATTTATAACTTCCTCTCGCAGCTCGGTTGGAAACTTAGAATCAATTGGAATTAAACTATATCCTAAAACTTTACTAGCAACATAAGGGTAGATCCCTAAAAAAACACTAGTTACATCAGCCGATTTCCTCTCTATCATTAAATTACCGAAACCATAGGACTTAAGTATTGTACCTATCATCAATTCCAGAAGATATGAATGTTGAGTATTATGTGCCTCCCCCATTACTACAAGAAGTTTTTTTTCAGCTTGCTGGGCTTCAGTTAATTTACTTTCTAGCTCATCAATAAATTTGATTTTTTTATCAATTAACTCACTATAATTTAACTTAGCAGCTTTACCTAAAAAACTATAAGTCTGCAAAAAAACATCTGTATTTTTTAATCGATGATAGTAATTATACTTATAAGCCAGCAACTCCATCGGACATACTTCATATGAACCCAATTTCGCTTGCCACTGCTCAATCTTAGTTACCACTTCTTTTTGAAATTCAACGGCTTGATCTTCATTTAAGAAATTCATGAATCTTGCTACCTTATCAGTTTAAAAAATCATCTTACGACTAAACCTAATGAGTGAATAAGCAATAGACCCTCTTATGTACTCGTGTAAAATTAATAATTGTTATCACCCTCACCACTCATAAACATTTCCACATCATTTACGACATACTCACTATAATTCTCTAAACATTCAGTATCAGAAACATATTTATTGTCAAGCTTAATAGGATTACTATCTGGAAATTTACTTAAGCCATATTGTCCGACATTAACAGTTTTAAGGCTAGCTGCATATATTATAAAGTCCGTAGCATGACCTACAAAATCTGTGAAAGCTTCATAATCATTAAATATGTTATTTACTGAAGGCATAGCTGAATTTTCAATTTGCAACCAAGTATGGGTATCGGTTTTTCCAACTAAAAGCTGAGCGATAGTTTTACCTGCTTTTATGCCGATATCAGAATCTGTTTTTACTTGATCATTATAATGAGACGAAATGCGTTGGTACCCATGTGCTTCTAGATTTTTATAAAGCCTTCCTGAGTCTTCGAGCATAAAATGCCCACCTTTAAAAAATTCTTTTATTTCTATGGGCAAAAGATGATATTCATCCAAAACATCAAAAATCTCTGAGATTTTAATTAATGATTCTGTATTTTCACACTGAATGTCATGCTGAAGATTTGCCAATAGCATCGTTTTAATTTGTGTATCTTCTATCCTACCTTCAATAAACTGAGTAAGTTTATTTGTTAAGCTTAATATTAAATCTGTCATTTTTTATATCCCTCTAAATTAATAACAAAAGATTAATAATTTAAATAATATAACAGATCTTAATATACGTCAACTAAAAGTTAATATATTAACTAAAGTGCGATACCAAGACCATTGCACGAGATGCTGTTTTGCATAATATCATTTTGAGAATAAAAATAGACTTGTTTGATTTGAATGTTAAAGGCGCCCAGCCTTTGAGTCGAGTGAGCACCCGAATCAATGATAAAAATATACTTAATTGTAAAAACTTAATATAAATAGACTACAAAGACAATACCATTACTTCTAATAAAGAC
>CANDYO010000057.1 GCA_947424995.1 Rickettsiales bacterium
CATATCGTCTTCGCGATGCTCTTCAGCAGTTTGAGGATGATAATCATGAGTAACGTCTCCACTGCAAGCTGAAAGTAACCATAATAAAGCGATCGCACTTAATATTCGTAGCATTTTAATTCTCCGATTAATTGTTAAATTAGATATATTATACTTTAATAAAAATTAATAAACTTAAGCTTAATATTTGTCAATAATTATTAATAGAGGGATGAAGTTTATACCACTGCTTAAATCTTGTCTTTTGAAGATGATAATTGTATTAATACTCAATCTTAGTAAAATAAAGGCCATGCGCTGGAGCGGTTGGTCCTGCACTCCTACGATCCTTGGCGAGAAGAACTTTACTTATATCTTCTACCTGCCATTTGCCATTGCCAACTAATACCAAACTACCAACAATATTACGTACCATGTGGTGCAAGAAAGAACGCGCTCTTAAGGTAAAGATCACTTTTTCTCCTTCCCGGTAAACTTTAATTTCATCAAGAGTTTTAATTGGCGAACTGGCTTGACAGAGAGACGCTCTAAAGCTAGTAAAGTCATGCAGACCAACCAAAAGCTTAGCAGCTTGCTGCAATTGATCGATGTTTAGATCCTCTCGCACGTGCCAAGCTCTATTCTCTGCTAAAACACTTGGGGATTTGCGATTGATAATCACATATTGATAATTACGCTTTTTGGCTGAAAATCTGGCATGAAACTCACTGTCCACACATTGACAATCAGTTAAGATAATCTTATTCGGTCTTAAGAAATGATTGATCGCCCTTTGAACAACATGAATTGGATAATCTAGGATTAAATCAAAATGGGCCACTTGTCCTAAAGCATGCACACCTGCATCAGTTCTGCCAGCACCATGAACCATCACTTGTTCTTGAGAGAATTTTGCTATAGCCTCTTCAATAAATTGCTGTACTGAACTAGCATTATCCTGACGTTGCCAACCAGAAATGTTACTACCATCATATTCAATAGTGATTTTGTATCTTGGCATTTTCTTTATAATAATGTTTTAGATAAAAGCCAGTAATACTATTTGGCTCATTAATTATATCCATCGGCGCACCTTCAGCAACTATTCTACCACCACGATCACCGCCTTCAGGTCCTACGTCGATTACATAATCAGCCGTCTTAATCACATCAAGATTATGCTCAATAACTAAAGCTGTATTACCAAGCCCCACCAATTTATGAAGAACTTTTAGTAGTTTACTAACGTCATCGGCGTGAAGCCCCGTGGTTGGTTCATCAAGAATATATAAAGTTCTTCCTGTTGAGCGCTTAGATAATTCTTTAGCAAGTTTAATCCTTTGTGCCTCTCCTCCTGAAAGAGTAGTGGCCGATTGACCTATCTTAATATAGCCCAAACCTACGTCTTGAAGAGCTTTTAATTTATCAGCTATCGCTGGAATATTTAAGAATAATATTAACGCATCATCAACCGTTAGACTTAAAACTTCAGAAATTGAGTGATTCTTATATTTTATTTCTAAAGTAGAACGATTATAACGTGCTCCATCGCATTCTTCACATTTTACATAAACATCAGGTAGAAAATGCATCTCAATTTTAATCATTCCATCACCTTGACACGACTCGCATCTTCCTCCCTTAACGTTAAAAGAAAAACGGCCAGCTTTGTAGCCTCTAGCTTTAGAATCAGGTAATTCTACAAACCAATCCCGAATGGCATTAAAGGCGCCAGTATAAGTGGCAGGATTTGATCTTGGCGTTCTACCTATTGGAGATTGATCAATTTCAATAACTTTATCGATATATTCTATTCCAGTTATGGTATCATATGCACCAGGAGTAACATTAGTTCGATCTAGTTTTTTGATAATAGCTTTATAAAGAGTATGGATTACTAAACTAGATTTTCCACCACCCGAAACTCCAGTAACACAAGTAAACGTACCTAATGGAACCTTCATCGTAACATTTTTTAGATTATTTACTCTAGCACCAGTTAAAGTGATCATTCTTTCTGGCTGCCACTTTCTTGTTGTCGCAGGAATTGGAATAAATTTTGTTCCCTTTAAATATTGTCCAGTAATACTTTCTGGGGATTCTCTAACTTCATCTGGGGTACCTTGAGCTATAACTCTACCGCCATGCACTCCAGCTCCAGGACCAATATCAATAAGATGATCAGCACACATCATTGTTTCATGGTCATGCTCAACTACTATCACCGTATTGCCTAGATCTCTTAAATGCTTAAGAGTTTTGATTAACTTATCATTGTCTCGTTGATGCAAACCAATAGAAGGCTCATCAAGCACATATAATACTCCAGTAAGCCCCGAACCAATCTGAGATGCCAAACGAATTCTCTGACTTTCACCACCGGATAAAGTTCCAGATTCTCGCGCTAAGGTTAAATATTCTAACCCTACATTATTTAAGAACCCCAATCTTTCTCGAATTTCACGCAATACTCGATCAGCTATTTTATTTTGAGTATTATTTAATTTATTCGGTAAATCGACAAACCAAGCAAGAGCATTAGCAATGGTCATATGGCTTGTTTGACCTATATGATGATCGGCTATTTTAATACATAAAGATTCTGTCCTTAAACGATAGCCTTCACAAGTTTGGCATTTACGCTCTCGTTGGAATATTTTTAACTCATCTTCCATCCAATCTTTATTATCATGCAATGATTTATTTAAACCAGGTATTATCCCTTCAAAAGGTTTAACAACTGTTTGTCTGCGCATGCCATCACTATAATTGATAGTAATTTCTTCGTCTCCAGAACCATAAAGTATTACCTGCTGAAATTCTTGCGGTAAAGTTTCGAATGGATAGTGAACACTTACCTTATAATGCTGAGCTATACATTCTAAAGTTTGAGTTTGGTATTTAGTTTTAGAATTACGCCATGGAGCAATGGCTCCATCTATAAGTGATAAGCTACGATCTGGAATTACTAACTCAGGATCGAAGAATAGTTCCACTCCTATACCTTGGCATTGTGTACATGCTCCAAAAGGACTATTAAACGAAAAAATTCTTGGTTCAATTTCATTAATCTGAAATCCTGAAATCGGACAAGAGAATTTTTCGGAGAAAATTAATAATCTTTCTTCATCAACCACTTCAACGAACAATAAGCCTTCACCTATTTTTAGAGCTGTTTCAACGCTTTCAGTTAAACGGATATTAATACCAACCTCTGTAGTTAAGCGATCAACTACAATTTCAATATCATGTTTTTTATTTTTATCTATAGGCGGCAAATCATCTAAATCATATACCAAGCCATCAATTCTAGCTCTTTGATAACCATGTTTTCTAAATTGCAATAATTCTTTGCGATGCTCACCTTTTAAGCCACGAACAATAGGAGCAAGTACATAAATTTTAGTCTCCATTGGCAATTCTAATATAGCATCTACTATTTGAACAGGCGTTTGACTCTTTATAGGTAAGCCTGTAGCAGGAGAATAAGGCACACCAATTCTGGCATAAAGCAGACGAATATAATCATATATTTCGGTTATTGTACCAACTGTTGATCGTGGGTTTCGTGAAGTAGTCTTTTGGTCAATAGCAATAGCTGGAGAAAGGCCAGAAATAGATTCAACTTCTGGTTTATTTTGCAGCTGCAAAAATTGTCTTGCATATGAAGATAGACTTTCAACATATCGTCTTTGCCCTTCAGCATAGATAGTATCGAAAGCAAGTGAAGATTTCCCTGATCCACTTAAGCCGGTTATAACTACTAATTGATTCTTAGGAATATCAATATTAACATTTTTTAGATTATGCTCCTTAGCCCCTCTAACTTTTATAAAGTCGTTCACACACTCATCCATCATTTTGTTTTGCATATTTTTAAAAAATTATTTGTTCTTATCTTATTTTGGTATACATTAGTGTATATTTGACAATACTTCAAATCATTTTAGATAAGGATTAAAAACATGGCAAATAGCGTTAATAAAGTTATCCTAGTAGGGAATGTAGGTCGTGACCCAGAAATCAGGACTACCCAAGACGGCAAAGAAATAGCTTCTATTACTCTTGCAACTTCAGAATCATGGAAGGATAAACTTTCAGGCGAACGTAAAGAACGTACTGAATGGCATAGAGTGGTAGTTTTTTCTGAAGGCCTAGTTAATATTATCAAAAATTATGTTAAAAAAGGTACCAAGCTTTATATAGAAGGCACATTGCAAACTAGAAAATGGGTAGATAATAACGGCACCGAACGTTACACTACTGAGATTGCTCTACAAGGATTTAGCGCCGTTCTTTTAATGCTAGATAATAAACACAGCAATGGCGAGCATTCTAGTAATAATGATTCCTCCTCAAGTAATAACTTTACTGCAGAAGAGATTGACGATGAAATCCCATTTTAAGTCTTAAAGTATTTATATGCGCAATCGCTGGCTAACTATCTTATTAGTTTTATATATGGGGTATGCTTTATTATTCTATAAAAAAGAGCAATCACCTCTGCTAACCTCTCATATGAACGAAAATAAGATAGAAGCTCCTGGCATTATAGATAAGATAAAAACATACGCAGAGATCCTCTCTGCTGATCCTAAGCTGAACTCTTTAACAACTGATAAAAATCAACCATTACTTCAAGCGCCACCAGAAGCAGTTCCTTCAACGACCTCTTCGGATACACTAGAACTTAAAAAACCATACGTTGCTACATCAGCATCAGCAGCTAACAGCATCCCTCCTCCACCTCTAAAAGAATTATCTGAAAACGAAAAGCTTAATTTTTTTCAAAATAAATTATTCAACGTCATTTATAACGTTTTACATACTACCCAAGGTAAAGAATTGGTAGAAAAACTCCTACTTAATCCCCCTGCGAATGCAGACCCAAGCGAAGAAGAAAATCTATACCGTAACAACTCTAAACTAGATGTTTTCGAAGGAGAAGGAGAGCCAGCTGGTTGTGGAGATATCGTTACAACACAGTATATAATTCGCTTAGTTAGTGGACAAGAAGTTGAAAATACTTATAAGCTCAATAAGCCTACAACTTTCCAGCTTGGCGACCAAAAAGTTATCAAAGGATTAGAATATGCAATAATAGGCATGAAAAAGGACGGTCGGAGAAGATTAGTTATTCCTCCTAAACTAGCTTACAATGAAAGTGATTTTTCACGAGGAGTGGTAGCTAACAATGAATTTGTTACCTTAGATGTAGAACTAATTGATATAAAACCATCCATTGATAATTGGCAAAATAAAATAAATATTTTTCAAGATTCTAGTAAACGAAAAAATCATCCTGTGCTTTGTAGCAGTGAGGTATATTTTAAATATAAAATTTCTACTACCGACGAAAAAATATTAGCCCAAAGTAGTAAAGCTGTTCACTTTACTTTAGGTAGCACCGAAGTACCACCTGCAATTAATAGAGCTTTCTCTGGCATTAGTGATCAATCTAAGCGGGTCGTACTTATACCAAGTAGCTTGCTCTACAATAAAAAAATTAGTTTCATTCCAGCCAAAGTAAAATTCCCTCCTAAAGGAATGTTGATTTTAGAAATAGATACTAACATTAGTATTGCAGACTAAAAAATATAAAATGTCTCCTCTAAAATAAATCACTTAAATTTTAATATCAGTTAGTTCTTTGAAAATGCTGCTGATTTGCTATAACCGGCCTAATTATTGGAGGAGCATGAAAAACAGCTCTACGTTCTTCAGCATTTAAGTCGTATGCATGGTTTAATGATTTATGCGGCTCAATAGAATGATGCCCTGCTGCTTTTAATAAAGTAATGGTTTCTGGTTTAAAAGAAGTATATTCACTATAACTTGTTTTTTTAGCAAACAGATAGTTAAAAGCATGACCTACATATTCCTTAGTTTTTCTAGTAAAATTATCGATCGTTCCACTTGGTGGCACTAATTTATCTACATTATAGTTAGGGTCATTATTACTTATAAAATGCTGCTCCGCTTCCACTTTACATTTATCAAAATAATTTTTTAAAAATAATTTATCATTGGATAAACTTTTAAATTTCTCACCCTCCATGCCAGCAATAAACTTATCCAGAGCGTAAGCTTCTATTGCTATATTTCTAGCTTGATTAGCCAGTTGGCGCTTATCATTATCTATCGTGCCCAAGGGAGCAATTTTTTTAAGCACCTCTATTTCAGTTTTCAGTTGATATTTTGCATAACTCTCATTTATTCTTTCTTCAGCAGAGCTAACCATTCTTACTCCAGTAGCGGCGCCTTCTAAAGCTACTCCAAGAGGATTAACTGCTGCTTCCAGCCCCTTTACTACTAGCAATGGAGAGCTTTCAAGGGCTACTATTCCAGCTTTTCTTTCGGCATACGAATGGACGGCTCGATACATTGCAGTCTTAGGTTTCTCAATTTCTCTCAGTTTACTATCAGATATTTCTATAATTTGTGAGATATCAGGAATTTTTTGCCTAAGCTTTTCTAAGTTTTGTTGTTTTGTTGCAGCCCCTATCACTAAATCTTCTAAATATCTTTTATATAAACCATGATGTAATCGCCTTTTTTCAGCTTTAGCTCCTACAATAATGACTCCAGTTACAGATACCGCAATAAGCGGAATAGATACTGGAGCTGAAAAAGCTACACCAGTACCTAAACCTAATGCTGCAATAGTTCCAAAAGCTATCGACATAACATGAGCAGTAAATTTACTATTAACAAGCTGGTTTTTATATTCGACAGCTTTATCAAGGTAGCTTAAAGCTGGAATTATAGTTTTAGCTTTACTCCATATTTTATCCATTGCTTCTATACTGGGTTTAAATACTTTATTGCGAATAAAACTATCCTTAAAATATGGTAAAGTTTGCTCCCTGCCGGCTATAATGGTTATTGGTATATTTAAGGATGTCACTAATATTGGTCCAATTATCTCTCTGGTTATACCAGTTACTAAAGAATTCCAACCTTTCGCAATCTTTACGGGAGTATATTCTCTATATTTTTGATCTAAATTTGTAACAAAATCAGTGATAGTTCTTCTGGCCTTAGTATCTTTAAATAGTGGAATAGTATAGTCGCTGCCAATTACTATAGTTAGTGGAATATTTATAGCTGTTATTAAAATTGCCCCTGCTTCACCACTTATTTCTAGCATTCTCTCACGAAAAGTTTTAGCGATTACTTTCTGAGATGATAGATAGCCAAATAGAGCTTTAGTATCTTTAGGAGAAGGTGGATTTGAAATATCGACTACAGAGCGCTTTATTCTTTTTACCATTCCAGGTGGAAGATCATCATCACTAATAATAATATTTGTTTTTTTTCTACTAGAAGCAAGTAATTGGCCAGTTTCATTTCGATGAAGATATAATGTGTAAGGCTCCATATTATCTTTAGTTGGTAAATCAGCAATATTGCTTACCAAACAAAGATTATTCCCTCCGGTTGCCCTTCTAAAATTTATATTTGATGCTTCTCCATATTCTCCTAAAAGATGACCCATCTCTCCAAGTGCATTGAATTCAAACATATATTTATTACTTTTAAAGTTATAAAAGACTTATGATAAGCGATGAAGGTAAAGATTTAATTAATATCAATTTTTATAAGGATAGATTAACCTTAAAAATGTTCAGCTACTAATTTTAGCCCTAAGATTTAAGAAGACTTTAATAAAAAATTTTAACTAGACGAATGTCTCTATTTGTTATAGATTGTTAATGCTAAAAACTATATTCAAAATATGTACAGCTTGTTATTGAATATTTCTTAAGTTGCTTATAGGAAAAAAGATATGCTATCTAAACAAGTAATCCTTACATTAATGCTAATTCAAAGAATAACTTTGAGCTTTAAAGCTGGCGTTTCTAGGATAATTGAAGAAAACAGCTTCAAATATACATTAAGATCAATAATTTTAGCAAGTATTAAGCGATTGTTAATCGCATCAAAGCTTTACCCATCAAAGGGTACAATAAAAAGCTTTATAGAATTTAAAAAGATATTTAGGGAGAATTTTATTGATGTCCAAAAAGATATTAATCGACGCAGCCTATCCTGGAGAGACCAGGGTAGTTATATACGAAAAGAATCGTATTCAAGACTTTGATTATGAAAATAGTCATAAAAAACAATTAAAAGGTAATATTTACTTAGCTAGAATTACAAGAGTTGAACCATCTCTGCAGGCAGCTTTTATTGAATATGGCGGAGATAAACATGGATTTTTACCGTTTAATGAAATTCATCCAAGTTATTTCATTGTAAATCCTCCAGAAGGTAATTTCGAACAAGAGAACTCTGGGGCTGTTTTAGCTGAAAAAATTCTAGCAATAACTTTACCTGAAGTAAATGAAGTAGAAGAAGAGGTCCCAGCCGTTAATGTAGCTAACGTCGAAGCTTCGATAACTGAAGCTGAAGAAATTTTTATTGAACCAGTTTTAGAAAATTCCGTAAGCGAAGAAGATATCGTCGGAGAAGATGGGGAAGATTCAAATCATCATCACATATTACATCAAAAATATAAAATTCAAGATGTAATGAAGAAAGGCCAAGTCCTGTTAATTCAGATCAACAAAGAAGAACGTGGTAACAAAGGCGCAGCTTGCACTACATATATATCATTAGCTGGCCGCTATTGCGTATTAATGCCAAATAGCGATAAACAAGGCGGTATTTCACGTCGTATAGTTAATCCTAATGATCGTAAACGTCTTAAAGACGTGCTATCAACCTTGGAACTTCCAGAAGGCGTAAGTATCATTCTTCGTACCGCTGGAGCTGGTAGAAATAGCAATGACATTCGTCGTGATTACTATTATTTAGCTAGATTGTGGAATGCTATTCGTGAACATGCTATTAAGGCAAACGTAAATTCATTCATTCATGCTGAAAGCGATTTATTGAAACGTACTATTCGTGACTTATATAGTAGTGAAATTAGCGAAATTCAAATCCAAGGCAGTGAAGCTTTTAAAGCAGCTAGAGATTTTATTAAAAAAATATTACCTTTACACGCAAATAAAGTGAAAGAATATCGCGGCAAAACTCCAATTTTTACCAAATTTGAAATCGAAGATCAAATTTCAGCCTTATACTCTCCAACATCACACCTACCTTCTGGCGGATATATCGTTATCAATCCAACCGAAGCATTGATTGCAATTGACGTAAACTCTGGCAGAGCTACTAATGAAAAAAATATCGAAGAAACAGCTGCAAAAACTAATATAGAAGCAGCAGTAGAAATTGCTCGTCAATTAAGACTACGTGATATGTCTGGCCTTATAGTTATTGACTTTATTGATATGGCAGATTCTAATAACCGTAGAGCTGTTGAGCGTACTTTATGCGATGCCTTTCAAACCGATAGAGCTAAAGTACAATTAGGTAGTATAAGTATATTTGGCTTACTTGAACTTTCAAGACAAAGACTTCAATCTAGTTTCATGGAAGCAAATACTAGTATTTGCCCAGCTTGTAATGGCAAAGGGCACATTAAATCTTTCGATACTAATGCTTTAGTTATGTTACGTACAATTGAAGGTGAAATTTATAAGTGTGATTGCGAAACGATCAATGTTTACGCTCACCCAGACATGGTAATGCATTTATTGAACCATAAGCGTGATCAAATTAATAAGCTAGAAACTCTTTATAAATGTAAAATCATTCTTCATAAAGAAAACACTGTTTATTATGATGGCTTTGCTATAGAAAAAACTGATAAGAGTGAAAAATCTACTAACAAATCTCATAGCGCTCCAAAAATGAGCGATGAAGAACATCTTGATTCTTATGGACAAGATATTCCTGAAGATGAAATAGTGCTAGAAGATCAGCTTGGGCTTGGTCAAGATTTAGCACCTTATAATGTAAATGATAATATTGTTATAAGTGAATCTTCTGATGCTTACAGCCGAAACAATCGTAATAATAAATTCAAAAAAGGTTTTAACAATAATAATAAACGGCGTAAAATAAGTAGCGTTGTTGATGGTAAACAACCTCCATTACCAGCTCAAAAACCTGATTTGATTTATCAACAAGAAATTCCTGCTAAACCTGCGCATCATAACAACAAACGCAGACCAGGTAAGTTTCAAGATAATCGTCCTAGAAATGGCACTGGTAATAAACAACCAGAGACGAAATCTGTGCTTAAAAGTTGGTGGGATAAACTGACTAAATAGTTGCACGTTATCCTTGTATGCGTTTACCTTTTCGGTTACAAGGTTAACAATTAAAAATTACTCGTCATCCTCCGAGCTAGGCAAAAGCCTAGCTTCGGGGGATCCATGATCACCTCAGGCGCTTAATTTGGCATAGATTTTAGGATACCAAGCAAAGCTTGCTCCTGAGAATAACGCACAATTTTTATTCTGCCCACCACAGATACATACTACTCATACCGTAATAAGCCGTAGTCGCATCAGAACAACTACCTAACTGACCGCCAACAGTCGTCTCTAAAGTGCCGTAAAAGGCTCCAGCAGTTCCGGATAGGGTATTCACATCTGTATACCAAGGTCCATAATTAGCTGTTGCAGGGGTACCTAAGGTGCCTATATCCAGCTGCACTTGAGCCATTTGCACTAGCATAGGTTTAGCATTGGAGGGAGACGCGTTACCACCAGAAATATCATAAAGATATGTTGGAGCTTCAGTAAGCAGAGATGATAACTTAGATAACTGCTCATTAGTTGGATAAGCTACTATTCCATTCTTATCTGGAGTCATTATACTAGCGTATGTTGTAAGCTTCCCGACTAAATCATACTCAATAATAGATTTTAACATTGCTAAATTAGATGGTAATGCTCCTGTACATGCAGTTTTAGCTGTACCTTCAAATGGAAACGAAGCTAAAAAACCACCTAATAAATCAAATTGTCTTGTTTCCACTGTCCGCATTAATGTAACCATAATAATACTCCTTATAGATTGATTGAATATAGTTAAGCTCAACTATAAGTTAAATAGTATTACAAAAGCTATCGGAAATCAATATGAGTTACCACATATATTTTAAGAAATTACCGAAGAGTTAACAGATCAGAATTCAAGCAATTTTATTTATATTTCATCACCAAAAAATAAGCTCATTATTTTATGCTTACATTGGAAGTAATAACTGATAAGTATGGTATTTATCTTACTTAATCTACTTTCTTTATAAAATGCTCTAATTTTTGATACCGCCGGTGATGAACCAGAAGATTGAACAATATCTTCATTCAATTCATTTTCGTTGAGAATATTTTTATTAAACTGCACTGGAGGCTGAGCATTATCTTGAGTATCATTTATAAATTCTTTGGGGCGATTCTTAGCAAATTTCTCTTTTAGCATTTTTTCTAAATCCGCTTGACTTAAATCACTAACGTCTTTAGTAGCTTCAGCTGGAGGAGAAATTGAAGGAACCACTTTAAGATTAGTAGAGGCCAGTGGAGCTGGAGCTAACACAGGCTTAGTAGCTGGAACTACAACTGGAGTTGCAGTGGCTGCTGGAATCGGTACCAAAACAGACTTAGATGCCGGAACTGCAACTGGTGTTACAGTGTCCGTTGGAACTGATTTAATCATAGGAGCTGGCGCTGGATCCGACTTAACAACAGGAGCTGGCACTGGTATAACAGTAGGCATTGATTTAACTACAGGAGCTGTAGTAGTCGGCACTAGCACAACTGCCGGAGCTAGAACTTTAGGCACTGACGAAACTGAAGCCGGAGCTGGAGTAGCAGGAATAGCTTTAACTACGGAAGCAGAGACAGTTTCACTTGATTTTTGTTTTATCGCTTTTAATTCAGATAAAGCAACTTTAGGTAATTTGCTTGGAGTCAATTTTTCTTGTTTTTTCTTTGGCTCTGTACTGACTATTTTTACTTCATTTTTTGTTGATGGATTAGCTTTATTTGGTACTGCTATTACAGCAACTTTAGGTACTGCACTTGTAGTTACTGATTTATTAGAAGTATTCTCTACTTCAGGAGTTTTGGTAGTGACTTGTGCAGGGACCGTAGATGCAGCTGAAACTGAATCAGTTTTTTGTTGCTGTTTATTATAGTTAATCACTTCCTGTAAATTACAATTTGCATCAATATGAGGTATTTTTGCTTTCTTTTTTGTTTTAGTGGTTTTATGGCGGCGAGTGCTATTTAATTCACGAGTATTTAAAACTGGATGCCGTTTTAGCTTTTTAAGCTCACCAAGTGAAACGGGTACATCATTGGATTGATAATTTTGATATACATCATAATCCTTATCTGATCTCTTTAAACTAGTGTCTGATTTTGGTTCTGATAATTGAGATCCTACAGCATTACCTTCTGGAGCTCTGCGGTTACTATTTTTGCTTGTGCTTTGCTGCATATTTTTATCAACAACAACATCGCTATTAGAGCAACTTTGTAGAGCTAACATTAATCCAAATAATAGTGTTGTCGATAGAATATTAATCCGAATTTTATATATATTTATCATAACCTATTTTAAATCACCTTTATAAAGAACTAATGCTTACATTTAGCATATGTACTTCTAAGTAATAATTACTAAGAGTACATTAAAATGCTATAACAATTAGAATCTAATTCAATAATGTTAAGGAAATACTAATTAAGCTTAAATTAGTTTTTATAGCATTGG
>CANDYO010000058.1 GCA_947424995.1 Rickettsiales bacterium
CCTTATCGAGCGTTAGCGAAGATAAGGGTCCAGAGAAATTCTTTTAATACTTGAAAGCTACATTTTTGAATATAAAATGATTCAAAATAGCTTAAGAGGATAGCTATATGCCTTCAGAAAAATTTTCTTTTGTTTACATTTTATGCTCTGAGAGGAATGGCGTTTTATATATCTGGAGTAACTAATAATTTAATCAGAAGAATTTATGAACATAAAAATAAGCTTGCCGACGGCTTTACCAAAAAATACAAACTTGATAAGTTAGTTTATTACGAATATTTTTAATCTATTACAGATGCCATTGCTAGAGAAAAAAGAATAAAACACTTCAAAAGAATTGAGAAGCTCACACTCATAGAATCTTTTAATCCTAGCTGGAGAGACTTATATCAAGAGATAATATAAAAAGATTTTTTCTGGACCCTCAATCTTCGCTAGCGCTCGATAAGGGTGACGACACTGCTTATCTATCATTCATATATAACATATTTAATAAGCGAACTGCTCTTTGATTATACGTTCTTCAAGGCTATGGCTTTTATCGAATAATAATCGCATTGGCAAATCACGACGCTCTTTGATGATAACTGACAATACTGAGTCAACTTCTAAAAAGTCTGCCACTGCATTAACCGGACGACGTTCAGGATCAAGGATGGTTAGCTGAACTGTGGTAGTATTTGGAAGTATAGCGCCACTCCATCTTCTCGGTCTAAATGGGCTAATCGGAGTAAGCGCTAATATATTAGAACCCATCGGCAGGATAGGGCCATTAACTGAGCAGTTATACGCGCTACTGCCAGCAGGAGTAGATAGCAATATTCCATCGCAAACGAGCTCTTCTAAGCGTACAGCTCCGTCGACGGTAACTTGAATTTTAGCCGCTTGATTGCTCTTTCTAAATAAAGATACTTCATTTACGGCTAAATGACTAATTACTTTGCCATCACTTAAAGTAGCAACCATTTCCAAAGGATAGGTAATCGTTTCTTCTGCTTTTTCAAGACGCTCGTTCAAATTGTTATTTTCAAAGTGATTTAATAAGAAGCCAATTGTTCCACAATTCATTCCATAAACAGGAATATTTAAATGCATAAAGCGATGCAAGCAATGAAGCATAAAGCCATCACCACCAAGAACAATAATTAGATCTATATCATTTGGAACAATAGTTGCGAGATCTAAACTTAATAAAATAAAATTATAGTGAAAATTAATCTCTTTAAGCCGGAGCGAAGCTTTTTCTGCTTTACTAGCTATAATTGCAATTTTTTTATATTTCATGCCGATTTTTATTAGATGATTACACAATGTAAGATCGTACTAAAAGCGTGCGAGGTCGTTATCTTTGCCAACAGCTTTAGCTGATGGCGAAGATCCAGTTTAAATCTCTTAAAATCTCGAAACACTAACTTTATAAAAAGATTTCAACTGGATCCGCGGCCTTCGGCCAAGGATGACGGCATCGCTTAAACTTTATAAAATATCTCGATAACATCATTCATTTATTAGTTATATCAGCATTTAAATAGATTAACAACAGCCTTGTATTAAAATGATTATCACCTTAAGTTATACACAATTGTAAGTTTGGTAGCTTCAAGTAATTTACTTTTAGTAGCAAAAATAATTATTATATTAATCTATTTTATCGTACATGGCGGTTTTCCTAGCTTTCCATATAATAGCTTGCAAATAGTTTTTTATTTAATAAACTATCTATAACAACGGGATTTCCTAAGAAGCACTCATTCATTCACAAAGTATCAACAAAGTTATCCACATTTTTAGTGTATAAAATTTACTGCAGATTATATGATTAATAAATCAATAAATAAAGCTATTGAGCTTATCAAACTAGAACTACTTAATATGCCTAATTTACCAGGCGTATATCGGATGTTAGATAATAACGATAAAGTTTTATATATAGGTAAAGCAAAAGATTTAGCTAAGCGGATAACCAATTACACCCAAATTAATCGCTTATGCGAAAGAATGAAATTGGCAATTAACCAAACCGCAAAACTAGAAATCATAACCGTCAACACTGAAGCTCAAGCCTTAATATTAGAGGCTAACTTAATCAAAAGCCTTAAACCTAAGTATAATATCCTGCTTAAAGACGATAAGTCTATGCCATATATTTTGGTCAAAGAGGATCATCAATTTAGCCAGCTGTTAAAATTTCGTGGCGAAAAAAACATTAAGGGACAATATTTTGGCCCCTTTGCTTCACCTAAAATTGTCGATAGTACCATTGAATTTTTGGAGAAGAACTTTTTATTGCGTAATTGTTCTGATAGCTTTTTTGCAAGCCGTAAAACCGCTTGCATGCAATATCAGATCAAACGCTGCTCCGCCCCTTGCGTAGGCAGGATTAGCCCTAATGATTACCAGCAAAACGTTAGACAAGCTTTGGCTTTTTTGCAGGGGAAAACAGTAAATCTACAGCAAGAATTAAGCCTTGCTATGAGCTGCGCAAGCGATAATACCGAATATGAAAAAGCAGCCAAGTACAGAGATCAACTGCGCGCTTTAAATTACATCCAGAATAAAAATACCAATCTATTTAACTTAAATGATGCCGATGTAATTGGTATCGCCAAAAAAGATGACCTCGCTTGCATCCAGCTGTTCTCATTTCGCAATGGCCAAAATTATGGTAATCGCTGTTTCTTTTTCGATCGAGTACTAGATGAACAACCAGAAAAAATATTGGCAATCTTCTTAACTCAATATTATCAACATAATCAAGTTCCTCAAGAAACTATTTTGGCTATAAAGCCAGAAGATAGCCAAGAATTAACCGAAGCTTTTTCGATTAATATTATCATTCCTAAAGCTGCCGATAGACTTAAGGCAAGTCAATTCGCTCAAGATAACGCCAAAATGGCTCTGAATAGAAAATCCGAAGAGAAACAACAAAAATTAAATATACTAAAACAAGTGCAGGAATTATTTGCAATAGACGAACCACTAAAACGCATCGAAGTTTATGATAATAGTCACATAATGGGCGCTCATGCAGTTGGCGCAATGATTGTAGCAACCGAAGATGGCTTTAGCAAAAAACATTACCGCAAGTATAACATCAAAACCACCGACCTAGGTGATGATTATGCTATGACTAGAGAAGTCTTAAGCCGTCGATTAGCCAGACTCGAGGATATACCAGACTTATTATTGATTGATGGAGGCGAAGGGCACTTGAGTAGCGTCAAACGAATATTAGATCAATTAGAGCTAAAAATTCCGTTAGTATGCATTTCCAAAGGCATTGAACGCAATGCTGGCAAAGAAATATTTCACCAAACAGATAAAGAGCCTTTCACTCTAGATAAGCATTTACCAGTGATGAAATACTTACAAATCCTTCGTGACGAAGCTCATCGCTTTGCAATTACTACCCATAGACAAAAGCGTAATCAAGCTTTGGGATTCTCTATCTTAAATCAAATTCCTGGTGTTGGTCCTAAAAAACGTAAAATACTGATCAATCATTTCACTTCAATTGAAGAAATAAAAAACACTAGCATTGAGCAACTAGTGAAGCTGGAAGGCATTAATCAAAAAACCGCTGAAGAGATCTTTAAATTTTTTAAGGAAGGTTAAGGCTTTTTGTAACGATTGCGCATCGTCCATGGCGAGTAACCTCCCTACAACTAACTTAATCCTTGATTTCAAATCTAAATCTGATACATTGCCCGCGAATTAACACTTTAAATAAGAGGTCTTACCATGACAAAGTTTTGCACAATAAATTATCCAGATGGAGTAACAATATATCCAGATGGACGCGTTCAAACTCTTAACGGTTTTGGAGGAACAAGCCCTGCAATTGATCCTATTACAGGAAAATATCTAGAGTTTCTAAGTCAAAAAACTCCATCTGCCACTGCTCTAGAAATAGCCGCATGTTATGGCCCAGTTACGTTAAATGCTTTAGCTAATACAACCGCTAATATCGTCGCTAACGATTTAGATTCAAGACATATCAAAATCTTACAAGAAAATGCTCAACGTTGTTTTAGCGACCAAATACATAGATTAAAAACCGATGTAAGCAATTTTCCTGAAGACTTTAACACTGATCAAAAATTTGATGCAATATTATTTGGTAGAGCTGCACATTATTTTTCTCCAGCTAAATTAGCAAATGCTATTGATAAATTCAGCCAATTGCTAAAACCTTCTGGATGTGTATATTTGGTTGCTATTACTCCATATGTAGCTAGGTTTGCTTCATTTATTCCAGAATATGAACAAAGATTAGCAGACGGTCAAGCTTATCCCGGATTTATTCCTGACCTTCAGTGTTATGCCGATAAAACTCTTACTCCAGATGCAGTATATATAGGTTTAAAGAACAAAGAATTTCATTTTTTAGATGCTGAAGTACTTAGCAGCCTTTTTGAAGCAAAGGGATTTAAAGTATCATATGTTGATGATTTTCCATTGAGTTATTACTCCGCTGAATGGACTTATGATGGCAGAGAAAACACTGGAATTATCGCTTGCATGCCGGAAAAACCTTTAGGGTTAGCAGCAGATGAAACTAGCTTAGAGCTCTAATGTCTCTTGGCAATGCTGTTTAATCGCTCGTCTTAAGCTATGAACATCAGGACCAGTGGCTAATATACTGCGAGAGGCAGTTGGAATTATCCGCTGGCGATGAGTATGAAACTGTTGCCTCATTTGCTCTATGCTACTGCCTTGAAAGCCGATCCCAGGAGACAAGATAAATGCATTGGGTAATTTTTCTAAAATACTTCCCGCATCTCCTAAAGTTGCTCCTACCACTGCACCAATCGGCCCCATCCCTTGATATAAATAATGTTGATTATAATTGGTAATTTGCTCAGCTAAATATTCAGCTATGGTTTGACCAGTAGCAGTAATCTTAGCATTTTGGATAATATCACCTTCAGGATTGGACGATCTAACGACAATAAATACTGCTTTACCATAAGCAACAGCTGCATCTAGCATAGGCTTCAAAGCATCAAACCCCATATAGCTAAGCGCAGTCATGGCATCGAAACTATATAGCCCTTCCTCAAGATATTGCGCATAAGCAGAAACTGTAGAACCGATGTCCCCACGCTTAGCATCAAAAATTACTAGACTTTGTTGATCATGAAAAGCCTTGCTAATCTTCTGCAAAGCTTCCATTCCTTTGGGACCAAAACGCTCAAAATAAGCTGACTGTAATTTAACTATAGCTAAAGTACCATTAGCAGCTTCAGCTATAATATCACATAATTTATTTAAACCTTTTATGTCATCTGTTAATCCCCATGCTTCAAGTAACTCTGAAGTTGGATCGATTCCTAAACAAAATGAGCTTCGTTGTTTACTCAAAGCCGCAAATTTTTGGGCAAAACTTTGCATATTTTTTAAAATCCACTGCGCGGTGTTTGAGGTGCTGGAGCTTTATTACCAGTAAATCTACCAACATTACCAAGAAGCTGCTGCGCTTTTGTCATCTCAGTTCCTCTAATAGCAGTATATTCTGAAACTAATTCAGGACGATTGGCATTTTCTTCATTATACCTATCAATAGTGTCTACTTGATCTCCATTAAAGCTAATAGAAACAATATTTTGTTCAACAATTTTGTCAGGCAGGAAGGCTATGGTCTCTTTTTTGGTAGTAATGTAATACCAAGTTTCTTGACCAAAATCAGAAATAGATGTAGGACTACCTAGTAAATTCTCAATATCATGCTTAGACTTAGCTGTTTGCAAAGATTTCATCTCATCATTTTCGAACAAATGTCCTGAAACATGAACTGTTTTCACACAGGCATTGCAACAAAAAATCACTAAAATTAAAAAAAATGCTTTCACCATATGGATATTTTGCTATATTAAACTGGATTTATTTCGCAAAGTATATTATAAGAATATAAAATCACAAGTGTAATTATTGTATAATACTCAACATTGATGAGTATTTTGTTAAAAATATAGGTTTTAAAATAAAATGGCAGTACCTAAGAAGAAGACATCTAAATCAAAAAGAGACCAACGTCGTTCACATCACGCATTGAAACCTACTAATGTAACCGTGGATCCAACAACCGGTGAATTCAAGTTATCGCATCATATTTCGCTAAAAGATGGGTTTTACAAAGGACGTCAGGTTATTATTCAAAAAGTGAAAAATACCAGCCCTGATACAGAGTAAATTATTTATTAACTCTTAAGTAAAAAGGTTTATGTCAAATAAAAAGCTGATAGTGGCATTAGACGCAATGGGGGGTGATTACGCCCCTCTTGCAACCATTGAGGGAGCTTACAAAGCTCTTATGCAACAAAAAGCATCAAATAGCAAAGTTACTCTTGAATATTTAATATTTGGCGACCTAGAAGCTATATCTCCTTTAGTATTACAATTTCCTGAACTCAAGGCTTCCTCTACTATAATTCATTCAGAGCATAAAGTAGCTGCAGATGACCGCCCATCATATGCTTTACGTAATAGCAAAAACACCAGCATGGGAATGGCCATTACTGCAGTTAAGCAGCAACAAGCACATGCCATAGTATCATCTGGCAATACTGGCGCTTTAATGGCCATCGCAAAAGTAGCATTGCGCACTTTACCTGGTATTGATCGACCAGCGATCATTGGATTATTGCCAACCGTTGATCATAAAGTGGTTGCTCTGGATTTGGGCGCTAATACCGAATGCACTACTAATAACTTAGTCCAATTTGCCATCATGGGTGACGCTTTTGCAAAAGTTATTCTTAACAAAGAGAAGCCTAGCATTGCTTTACTTAACATTGGTTCAGAAGAAATAAAAGGCAGTGAGACTATTAAATCTGCAGCCCAAATTCTTCACAATCAAGAATGTCTAAACTTTACTGGTTATGTTGAAGCTGATGATATCACCAGAGGAGTTGTAGATGTAGTCGTTGCAGATGGATTCTCTGGTAATATTGCTATAAAAATGGCCGAAGGTACAGCTCATTTATGTCGAACATTATTAGAACGCGCTTTTAAAAGTAGCTGGTTATCAAAGCTTGGATATTTCTTTGCTAAATCTGCTCTGAAAAATGCCTTCAAAAATATCGATGGCAGGTATTATAATGGAGCTATGCTCATTGGGCTTAATGGAGTGGTTGTAAAAAGCCATGGTGGAGCTGATCCAATTGCTTTTGCCAATGCAATCGGAGTAGCTGTAGAGCTCAGCAAAAACAATATCAATCAAAAAATCATCCAAGAAATCAATATCATCCAACAGAATTTAGTCTAATAATTTATTACTTTCATGTTTTTATGTTATCATTGGCTCAATTGTTAATGGAGTTTTATATGACTGTATTTTATTTAGAAATTTTATCTGGCTTAGGTGAAAACCCTATTTATATCAAAGCTGACCTTAGTCACTATACTCAAACCACCCATTGTTCATCTTCAATAGAGCATCATCCTAGATTAGATAATATAAGCACTCCAACTCAATTAGCCCCTTTTGATAGTTATTTAACTCAGATTTGCAATATCTATTAGCATTTTTACCTTGACCTAAAATTGATGCGATGCTTAACTATTGATAGTTAAGACTGTTGCATAAACTACGATTGCACTAAGCACGCGTGAGGTCTTCATCATCCAATGGATTTGGCGTCATCCATGGCAAGCTGCCAAAGGCAGCGCGACCGGGGATCTCAGGAGTTTTCTTTCTCACGAGATCCTAGGATCTCGTAAAACTAGGTTTTGCCTAGTTTTACCTCGTCAGGGATGACGCATAACATTTACAACTAATGCAACGATCTATATAAATAACATCAGCGAGGCGATCATGTCTATCTTAGAAGTTTTTTCTCCATATGACTTAAGCAAAATAGGCGAAGTAAAGAAGCATTCTCTGGCAGAAGTACAAGAGATGCTTAAATCTGCTTATGAGCTTTTTCATGATTCAAATCGTCAACTAAAAGCCTATCAACGAATTGAAATTTTAAATAATTTGATTGTCCTAATTAAGCAAGAGCAAGAAAATTTTGCCCTACTTATTGCAAAAGAAGGGGGTAAACCTTGGATAGATTCTAATTTCGAAGCTATTCGTGCTGTTAGTGGAATCTCTTCAGCAATTGCTGAAATCCATAATCTTGGCGGTAAAGAAATTCCAATGGAATTAACTCCATTTTCTGTTAATCGTTTAGCATTTACTACTAAAGAACCTATCGGTGTAGTTGTTGCTGTAAGCGCTTTTAATCATCCACTAAATTTGCTGATCCATCAAGTGGTTCCAGCAATAGCTGTCGGTTGCCCCATAATTATTAAGCCAGCAAGCTCTACACCTCTGACTTGTTTAAAATTTGTTGATTTGCTGCACCAAGCTGGCTTACCAAAATTATATTGCCAAGTAGCTATTTGCGAAAATGAAGTTACCACTAAATTAGTAACTGATCCTCGAGTAGCTTTCTTTAATTTTATTGGCTCTGGAGCTGTAGGCTGGGAACTAAGTCGTAAGCTTGCTCCTGGAACTCGTTATGTTTTGGAACATGGAGGCGTTGCACCTGTGATCGTAGACGCCCAAGTAGATATCGCTAAAATTGTACCTAGCCTAGCTAAGGGTGGATTTTATCATGCTGGACAAGTATGCGTTTCGACTAAACGCATTTATGTACATCATGATATTGCCGAAAGCTTTACCAAATATTTTGGTGAATATGTGGCTAAATTAAAAGTTGGCGACCCAACTCATAAAGATACCGAAGTAGGCCCACTAATCTCACCTAAAGAAGTAGATAGGGTAGAAACTTGGGTTAATGAAGCTATAGCAATGGGTGCAAAATTAATCACTGGTGGCAAGCGTTTATCTAATACCACTTATGCTCCTACTATTCTCTATAGCCCTCCTGAATCAGCTTTAGTTTCAAAGCAAGAGGTCTTCGGGCCGGTAGTATGTATCTATCCATATCAAGATCGCTTAGAGGCTATTGCTAGGGCAAATAGCTTACCTTATGCTTTTCAAGCAGCTGTGTTCAGTAATGATATAAATCTGGTGATGGATACGGTAAAGAGACTAGATGCTTCGAGTGTAATAGTTAACGACCATAGCGCTTATCGCGCTGACTGGATTCCATTTGGCGGCAGAAGAGCTTCCGGATTCGGCCTTGGTGGTATAGTAAATACCATGCATGATCTGGTTCAAAATAAATTGATGGTGCTGAATTTAAACTAATCAATTAAAATATTTAAATCCAAATTTCAATCCAAGTAATAAATTTTTTTGCACCTTTAAAAACTAATGCCTTTAATAGGTCAAACATTGAAATAACATCTTCAGCTGGAGTTAAGGTAGGAACTATTTTTTCATCCTTTTGAATCGTAGCATATTCATTAAGAATAATCGCCATATGAGCATCAATGTGCTCTGGTTTTAAATTATTTTCAACAAAATTATGAGCGTTATGAGTAATATTCTGCAATTCTAAGTCATGGCTTTTCATCCACTCTAATTGCTCAAATATATTAGTTAGCCGCTCATTAACTGGCACATAATGCACATAAGGCTTTAAAGCTGGGTAGAACCATTCCATATAGCTGCTTTCCTGCCTCACTAATACCGAGTTAGATAACATTATCCATGGCACTCTAATCCAAGGCGAAGTATTGCCATCAACAGCTATGAGATATTTATATTTTAAATGGTCTTCTTCTGCAATATGAAGAAATCCCTTGCCAAATAATAGCTTTAGTATTTTTTTTAATTTTTTATCATCCTGATCAAAAGAAGCTCGCATATGATACGTAAATTGAGCATCTATAAGATCTGGATACAGTTTTGATAATATCACTAAACTTACACGAGGCAACTTATCAAAATTATCTAATCGATAGGCCCCTTCTGACTTACCAGTAGTTGAACCTCTCCAAAAAATTTTATTAATTTTATCATCCCAGTTATAATGTTGGTTAGCATTATCTATCCTCTTAAAAAGCCTCCTCCATTCTTCAGAAATAATAAATTCATCTGGAAGCAATAGCATATTTTTTTCATATTCAGAATTGCGATTCTTAGAACCCATAAACGCTGGAATACCTAAAAGATGTTTTTCTAAGCCATTATTTGGAATAATTTCATCTGTCGTATAAAAAATAAAATCAATATCTTTTATTTTATGATTTTTTAAGAAGGTTTCAAAATATCGGAGTAATAACATAAAATGTAGATGGGTTATATTTGAAGACTCAGCATAGAGTTTCTGGTCTACTATCTGAAACCTAGATAGAGAAAAAGCCTCTCTAACCTCCAGATTATTCCATAAATCATCTAGCTTTGCTTGAGTAACCCCTACTTCACGTTTATCATCAAATTGATGAATAATAAAATTAACAATTTCTTTCCTTTCTTTTGAAGGATTTTCTGCAAGAAACTGCTGCGCTGAAATAGTTTTTAGTTCTTGTCCGTAAGTTATATTAGCGCTAAAAAATAATGATAAAATAATAAATATTTTTAATGTCATATGGATTATTTAAAATGGACCATGCTTAAGATAACTCTGCAATAATATTATAAATGGAAATTGTATTATTCGCAATTGATACAAGTAATATCAACAACACCACCGCAATTATTAAAGCAAGAATTATAAAGATTAATGCATTCAGCAGGACAATTTATATTGCCTACATAAGCGCATGGCATATCAGCATTATTATAAGCCGTTTCTGCGCAACGCTCATTACGAACAGCACAGCGATCCATGCATTGATGATGAATAATAGAGCAATTAGCCCTAGCACACTCACGAACGACAGGATCAATTGGAGGGTTGTAATAGTAAGTATTATAAGGATAAGGATCCGGATCTGGAGTCACCACACAGGCAATTAATGCAAAGGCAGTTAATATTATTAATAAAGAGAGTTTTTTCATAAGTTAGCACTATGTTATATATTATCAGCCTGACAAGCTTTAAAGCATAGTTGGCATTGGTTAAAAAAGCATTAATAACAAGTAAATAATTACCGAGTCTTCAAAGCTTTCAAGAGATAATAAAAATCATTCTTCACTTGGCTTTAAAAATTTTCATGAGATGGTCATAACTATTAAGCTTGACTTGCTGAAGCCTATTAATTATTTTTATAACATGAAAATATTGGGTATCGAAACAAGCTGCGATGAAACCGCAGCAAGCATAGTAACTGACAAGCGTGAGATTCTTAGCAACGTAGTAGTCAGTCAAATTGATGAACATCAAAAATTTGGTGGAGTAGTCCCAGAAATTGCTTCACGTGCTCATTTAAATTATCTCCAAGAAACCGTTAATCAAGCCCTTCAGATAGCTAATCTGAAGATACAAGATATAGATGCTATAGCTGTAACCGCTGGACCTGGGTTAATTGGCGGCCTATTAGTGGGAATAATGTTCGCTAAAGGTCTAAGCTTTTCAAGCAATAAACCACTACTAGCGATCAATCATTTAGAAGGTCATGCATTAACCGCTAGACTCACTAACGAAGTTGATTTTCCTTATCTAATGCTTCTAGTATCTGGAGGACATTGTCAAATTCTAATTGTTGAACAAGTGGGTGTATATTATAAACTAGGCGGCACCCTTGATGATGCAGTTGGAGAATCTTTTGACAAAGTAGCTAAAATGCTAGGACTTGATTATCCTGGTGGACCTATCGTAGAGCAATCGGCTCTAAAAGGCAATGAATTAGCCTATAAATTTCCACTAGCAATGAAGGGGCGCCAGGGCTGTGATTTTTCTTTTTCTGGGCTTAAAACCGCTGTAAGAACGGTTATTCAAAGTCAACCTCTGGATCAGCAAATTATCAATAATGTCTGCGCTTCATTCCAGAAAACAGTTGCTGATATTATATTGGACCGCTTAAATAATGCTATCAAAATAGCTAAAAATTCACACCCAGGACTAAAGCAGCTAGTTATTGCTGGAGGCGTTGCAGCTAATCAATATCTGCTTGGTAAAATTAGTGCACATATGCAGCAATATAATCTAGAAACTATTGCCCCTCCAATAAAATTATGCACTGATAATGGGGCTATGATTGCTTGGGCTGGAGTTGAAAGATTTCGTCTAGGTTTGATTGATGATTTAAATATAGCACCTAAACCTCGCTGGCCATTGGATAGTAGAATGTGACTTCGTCATCCTCGGAAGCTAGGCGAAAAGCCTAGCTTCCGGGGATCCAAATCAACGTTTAAAACTTTAACAAGTCTCCCCGTCAAAATGCATTGAGCCCTTATAAAACAAGGATTTGATATTATAATTTTGTTGCAAAATCCATAAGAAAATGCTATAAATATGGTGTAAACCTTATGGATTTGTGTAAAAAATGCCAATAGAAAATAT
>CANDYO010000059.1 GCA_947424995.1 Rickettsiales bacterium
GCCATTTTCTTAGCTTCTATTTTATCACCCATCATTTTAATAACTTTATATGACGGACCAATAAGCTTTACTCCCTCTTTATCTAGAGCTTTAGCAAATTCAGCATTTTCTGATAAAAATCCATAACCAGGATGCACCCCTTGCGCTCCAGATTTTTGTACTGCTTGAATAATATTCTTAATTGATAAATAGCTTTCTGTTGCCGGAGATGGACCAATATATATAGCTTCATCAGCAAATTGAACATGCAGCGAATTAGTATCAGCTTCAGAATAAACAGCAACTGTTTTAATCCCCATATTTTTTAGGGTACGCATAATACGTAGAGCTATTTCTCCTCTATTAGCGACTAAAACCTTTTCAAACATTGCTGTGTTCATAACTTTTTACTTACCTTAGCTAATTATTTATTATAATGGAAGATTATCGTGCTTTTTCCATGGGCGAGTTGTTTGCTTGTTAATTAGCATCGACAATGCTCTACAGATACGCCATCTAGTATTTTGCGGCCTGATCACATCATCAATAAAACCTCTTGATGCAGCAATATATGGATTGGTGAATTTTTCGTGATATTCGGCTATTTTTTCTTCAATAAACTCTTTATCAGCTAATTTATCTCGATATAATATCTCTACTGCACCTTTAGCACCCATCACTGCAATTTCTGCATTGCCCCAAGCATAATTGATATCACCTTGTAAGTGCTTTGAGTTCATTACAATGTATGCACCACCGTAAGCTTTACGGGTAATCACCGTAATCTTAGGCACTGTTGCTTCGGCATAAGCGTACAATAACTTAGCTCCATGCTTAATAATTCCGTTATGTTCTTGATTAACTCCTGGTAAAAATCCTGGTACATCAACTAAAGTAACAATTGGTATATTGAAAGCATCACAAAATCTAATAAATCTTGCTGCTTTTATTGAAGCATTAATATCCAAACAACCAGCTAAATGCATCGGTTGATTAGCTACGAACCCTACTGAACGGCCTTGCATATAACCGAAACCGATAATAATATTTTTTGCATGATCTGGCTGCAATTCAAAAAAGTCACCCTCATCTACTATTCGGCCAACTAATTCTTTCATATCATATGGCTTATTTGGATTGCTTGGCACTAATGTATTAAGTGACATGTCAATTCTATCAGCTGGATCTTGAGTTGCTCGCTCTGGTAATGGAGCTTTGTTAGATAGAGGAAGAAAATCAAATAAACGACGAGTTTGCATTAAAGCTTCTACATCATTATTAAACGCTTTATCCGCTACACCTGTTTTTACAGTATGAGTTGCAGCTCCACCTAATACTTCTTGAGTTACATCTTCATGAGTAACCGTTTTTACTACATCAGGACCAGTAACAAACATATAAGAAGAGCCTTTCACCATAAAGATAAAGTCAGTTAAGGCTGGAGAATATACCGCCCCACCTGCACATGGCCCCATAATCAATGAAATCTGAGGAATCACTCCTGAAGAAATTACATTGCGCAGAAAAATCTCTCCATAACCACCAAGAGAATCAACACCTTCTTGAATCCTAGCACCACCAGAATCATTGATTCCAATGACAGGAGCGCCCATTTTTAGAGCCATCTCCATGATTTGACATATTTTCTTGGCATTAGTTTCACTTAGTGAGCCACCTAATACAGTAAAATCTTGACTATAAATATATACTAATCGACCATTGATAGTACCACTGCCAGTAACCACTCCATCACCAGGATGCTGATTATTTTCCATCCCAAAATTACTGCAGCGATGTTCAACAAACATTCCATATTCTTCAAAAGAATCAGGATCAAGAAGAATCTCTATTCTCTCACGCGCAGTGAGTTTACCTTTAGCATGTTGAGCTTCAATCCTTTTGATCCCCCCTCCAATTCTAGCTAATCTTCTTCTTTCTTCTAAATATTCATTTATTTTTGTTTGCATATTTTTAAGTGCTTCGGCTTGACTGTTATACCAACTCCTACATCATCCCTAACGAGGACAAAGTCCAAGATCGAGGATTTAAAGGAAACTCCTGAGATCCCAGGTCACGCCGCTTCGCGGCTTGCCAGGGATAACGCGCCAAGTATTTACTCAGCTAATATAGACTTGGTATTATATAGTCTTATTGATTATATTTAAGCTATAGATTTAGCATACTTCAGCAACTTAAGCAAGTAAAGTTTATGACACTTAACAAGGAGAGGCTCATTTAAGACTATGATTACAGCGTTTCCCGCATCATCCCTGGCAAGCTATACTGAACTATGGATCTCGTGAGAAAAAAAACTCCTAAGATCCCCGATCTCGTAAAACTTAAGCAAAGCCAAGTTTTACTTCGTCAGGAATGACGCCAAATCCGTAACCTAAGTTAGTGAACTTTTACAGGGATGGCGCACTAAGTGTCTATTAAGATCGTTCTTAATCACTTAAGCGCTTCGCTGGCTTCACTTCCTTTACGAGCTTCTTTGTAATATATCTCGGAAATATAACGCCTTCCTTTGTCGCCTCTTTTCAACTGCACCACAATATCAATCACCGCAAGTATATAACTGCGAATTTCTTGCGGAGGCATCCCAAGGCCTGCTTGCATAACCATTAATTTTAATTGCTCTAGTGCCATTGCTGGAGTATCAGCATGCAAGGTTGCAATTGAACCAGGATGACCAGTATTAATCGCTCTTAAAAAACTAAATGCTTCTGCACCTCTTAGTTCTCCGACTATAATTCTATCAGGTCTAAGCCGCAAGCATGCTTCTATGAGATCTTGAGTTGTAACATGCGCTCTGCCCTGCCCACCTTTAGAGGCCAATAGATGAACCCTATTTCTGTGATTAGGCAATTGCACTTCTCGCGCATCTTCTACTGTAATGAGACGTTCTTCAATAGGAATTTCAAGCAAAGCAGCATTAGTAAAGGTAGTTTTACCTGTAGACGTACCACCGCTAATAATAATGTTTTTCTTACATTTTATCGCTTTACTTAAAAATTGTCTTATTTCACCTTTAGCTAAGTGATCCAAAAGGACTGGAGCATTAGTATCGCTAATTTCTTCTGTAGCTGTTTGATCAAAAGCTCCAAACTTCTCGTATGTCTCAAAAGTAAAAAGTTCAGTAGCCCCTTTACGGATTGACATGCACACCGTGCCAGGTTCACAAGCTGGAGGAAATACAACCTGAATCCGATACCCATTTGGCAACGTAGCTGATAATAGAGGCTTCTCTTCACTGATTAACTGCTCTGTTGATTGAGCAATTAATCTACCTAAAGCTTTAAGATGATCAACATCTAAAGCAGGAAGTAATTCAAGACGCATATCTCCACGCTTTTCTATCCAAGCTTCGCCAGGAACATTAACTGAGATTTCGGATACCCCTTCTTCATTGAAAACATTTCCAAATGGCTCTAAAAATGTTTCTAATGCTGCAAAGCCAGTTTTCATTCGATTAACCTTGTTAAATTAGCCGACCTACCTGGGAAAACTAAATCTCTTTTTACAAATACTTTTAGTGTAGTTCCTTGATCAACGGTAATAGTAGCTGGCATATTCATATTTTTTTGCATTAAATCTTGACCAATAGCTCCAATCTTATTAACTGCACTATCAAATGCTTGAGATTCTTGAGTTTGCACTGAACCAGTGGTAGTAGTAGTTTGCGCTTGAGTTGAGTCATTCGGCTGAGAAACAGTAGATGTAGTTGTACCACTAGTAGGCGCACGCTCATCCGCATATTTCGCTAAAGATATATCAATAAAGCTGATCATCATAGCAGTAGCAAGATTACGTAATATATGATTATCAACCTCTCCTACTGATCCAGAACGCCCTAAATCATCAACACCAGGTGAAGAAACCTTAATATCAACACCATCAGGTCTAATAATTCTATCCCAAACAACTTGCACCCTGTTTTGACCGTATTTAACGCTGGAAGAATAAGCTCCGACTAATCTTGAACCTCTAGGTATTAGAATGTTTTTACCTGCTTCGGAGTAAACATCTTGCGCAACTATAGCTCTAATCATTCCAGGAAGATCGGTATTAATTGCTGTTTCTAAAACCGCATCTATAATTTTACCTTGAGCAATAACTCTCTGTAATTCGCCGATATGAGTTGCCACAACTTGATCAGCATTACGTTGCAATATAGTTAAAGATTTTCCATCAGCACTCATTCCTTTTTTATTATCCCCAGCGCCACCACCACTACCACCAGCCATCATTGATGATGTTATTCTGGCTTTTCTACGAGCCGCATCTGCAGCATCTTTGGCAGTAGCATTCGAATCCTTAGGTCTCACATCTATTCCAGGTAACCCAATAATACCAACCTTAGAAGTACCAGAAGCAGGAACAGCTTGTGCTGGCACAGAATTAGGCGCCGTCATATCCATAACTGGTGGTGGTGGCGGCGCTGGCGCAGCTATTGGAATTGGCGCAGTTAATATTGGCGCTTCAGGTAATGTTGGTATTTCTGGTACGATAATAGTTTGTCCAGAATCTTCTACAGGCTTAGAAATAGGGAGCTTATTATCTATTTCTGATTTTGTTATAGTAGCTAATTCCTCAGCACTCGGCTGCATAACCTTATAAATAATAAATGCCAATAATAAAATAAGCCCAACCATAATGGCAAGACTGCTTCCCTTACTTATAGCAACTTTAGATAGACCTTGATCTACATCTGGAGCAATTGCTTTTTGAGCTGAGCTTAAAGGTTTAGGCTCATTGTCTAAGTTAGTTTCAGGATTTGCATTAACATTTTCAATTTCTAAATCATCATCAAAGTCATATTTGGGCTGAGACTCTGGTTGCTCTTGATTTTGTTCAGTTACACCTTCATTCATATCTTCTTCATTTTCCAACTCGTCTTCAACTTCTTCTTGATTTTGCTGCAATTGCTCATCATCAAGGTTTATATTTTTTTTATCAGTGTACTCTTGCAACAACTCTTGCTTTAATTGATCATATTGAAGGGCATTTTCTGCTGACTCTTCCTCTGGCAGCTCTTCCTCTGGCTCTTCCTCTGGCTCTTCTTCTAGCTCTTCTTCTAGGGCTTCTTCTGGCAGCTCTTCTTCTAGAGCTTCTTCTGGCAGCTCTTCTTCTAGAGCTTCTTCTGGAACTATTGCTTTTAGATTTTCTGCCTGAGCCTCTTCTAAAGATTCAGGTGGAATATCTAAATTTTTATCTAACGTATCATTATATTGCTCTTCTGGAACAATATTTTTTTTCTTTCTTTTAGATTTTTTTTCTTCTTCAGCCATATTTTATACATCACCTAAGAATTTTAATTGTTGGTTACATCGGTTGGTTGATTTTCTGAGTCTACTATTGCCTCAAGGTCATCACTCTTTGTCTCCGGATAATAGAAACGCATTACATATACCAATTCTTTATTAAATTCACCATCCGCTTTTTTAGAAAATAAATCAAATTGATACGCCCTTTTATTAGTAAGAATAGTCATATTGGTATGCATATTTTCTTCTAATGGCTTTACAAATAAACGACGCCCCACCGGAGTAATCTGCCAAGCATACGTATCCCCCATAGAAATAGTTACCACCTCTTCACCATGAGCAAATTCTATACTTGTTTGATAGCCATAAAAAATAACTAATGGATAAATCTCGTTTTCATTATAGACATAAGTCTTCACCCGATTATCTGTAGTGATTGGCTCATCTGCATTGACAACGCCTGTTACTGATATCATTAATAATAATATCAATTTTAATATATTTATTCGCATTAAAAATCTCTCCTAAAGGTAGTTATTGGTTAGTATTAACAACTGGAGTCACTTCATTTTCTATATCAGATCGATAAGATGTAATGTAAAAACCCAATGGATTTTCACTACGATCCACATCGTTCATTTCTGTCTGTTGGTATTTATAAGTCAAAGTAACGATTTTATATATATAACCACCCACTCCACCTTTTAAAACCCCTTTATCCGGAACTATCGTAAACCTTACTACCGCTTGAGCATCGCTTAATCCACCTTTTTCATTCATAACAGGAGGAAAAAATTGAATGGAACGAAAGACTACCGAAGTAGACACCTGATTCCCATACAAAGCTAATGGACTATTAGGACTAACATTAATAAAATTTCTAAAATCCCTATAAATACTAGGCGCAGATAGTAACCGCACTACTGTGAGGTAATTATATCTCCAACTATCAAAGCTATAACCTTCTCTAGCCTTGATATATCTTGTTATAAAATATTTATTTAATACTTCACTAGTAATCAATTCACGACTAGAAAGTGGATTTACTATATTAGTAATACCAGTTTTACTATCAACTTCAATTACAAATGGTTGAATTTTAAAACCTGAAGATACTTTCCCAACAATAAAAGTGCTAATCATTACTAATATAACTGATGCTATCAATAAAATAAGCAACAGATTACGTTGAATTAGAATCGCATTATACTTATCAGCATACCAATTACTAACGTTATTAACCACTTTATCGCTATACGCAGGTGGTATATTATCCGTTGTATTAACTGTCTTTTTTGTAAATAATTTTTGTAACATCTATGCCTATCCTTTAAGCTAACTCACCCATTATCCATATAGAATGATTAATAAATCATTAACGTAGCAAAAATTCCTTTTAGTTGCTTAAAATTATATTATTTTCATTGAATAATGTCATTATCTTTTCCTCACAAAAGCTATATAATATTAAAATCAGCTAAAAATCAACAAAGATGGATAAAACGATGTTTAAGAATATTAAGATACAACTAATAAATGACCTAGCCAGAAGAGCAGGGAAAGTTATCATGAGCTATTACCAACTTAATGATATAAATATCGACTACAAAGCAGACAACTCTCCAGTCACCTCAGCAGACATAGCATCAAATCAACTAATTTGCGATGAACTAACTAAATTACACCCTTTTATCCCTATAATTTCAGAGGAAAATGATAACAACCAAATCATTAATCAGCAATGTTTTTGGTCTATCGACCCACTAGACGGCACTAAGGGATTTTTAAGTCGCAATGGAGAATTCACCGTTAATATAGCTCTCATTGTTAATTCTTCACCAATATTAGGAATCGTTTACTCTCCTTTGCACGACACACTATATTACGTCGATGAGGATAAAATAGCTTACAAACAAATTAAAGATGCCCCCCCTATTCCTATCAAAGCTCGCTCCACTCCGACTAGCGGAGCAATAATATTAACTAGTGCTCTTTCAACTAACCAAGCAAGGTTAAACACATATATACAAGACAAACATGTCGATAAAATTATTCCTACTGCTAGCGCTTTAAAAATTTGTTTAATCGCCGAAGGCATAGCAGATTTATATCCTCGCTTTGGTCAAACCATGGAATGGGATACAGCCGCCGGACACGCTATCTTAAAAGCCGCAGGAGGCAATATCAAAACTCTAGATAACACTGAACTTTCTTATGGTCATAACGAACTTAAATACTATAACCCAGAATTTATCGCTCATGGAAAGGAATAGAAGACATAATTACTAGCGTCATCGCGAGAAGAGCGTAGCCGGAGGCGGAAACGCATATCGTCGCGATTCCCAAGTAAAAATTATTCCCATAGGGAATACAAAATTTTATGTAGACCTTCGGTCTAATTATTGTCCTGGTGGCCTACAAAAAATGTTTTCTGCATAAATGCAATAAAACATTTTTTTCGCTAATAGACATTCGTAATCGCATTAGTAAACTTTTAAAGGGATGATGTCAAATCCATAAGACTTAATGAAATACTTAACCTTCAACTCCCTAATTCCCCTCTCTTGGCTTATATTGGAGGGCTATTATCGCTAGTACTAAGCCTCCAGTTAGTAATTTTAGATCCGATGGTGGCATCCCCATAAATAAAACTAATCCTTGAATTTGTTGGTATATTAAAGCACCGACAAAAGGAGCCAGCAGTTGTCTGCGCAAATTTTTATTACCGACTATGCTTTCGCCAATCATCAATGCAGCTATAGCGTGAATCACTATACCAGTCCCCATCCCAATATCCATGTAATTTTGCACCTGCACCATCAGACCACCAGCAAACCCCACATATGCATTACCTAAAAACAGACCTAAAAAACTATAACCAGCAATATTAACGCTAGATTTAGCGGCAAAACCAGGGTTTAACCCTACTGAACGTAGACGCAAACCCATTTCTGTATTTAAGAATAAATAAAGCGCACTCATAAAAATTATAAACACCCCTAAAACTAGCAATATTTTCATTGTCATACTAGCTTCGGTTAACAAGGTCTGATGATCAAATAAGCCAATATTAGGTTTACCCATTAATCTAAGATTCATACTATATACAATAGTACTAATAATAATCCCAGCTAGTAACGTATTAACCTTATAACGCAAATGAACAAATGCAGTAGCAATACCAAGAACTCCAGCTAATATGCTAGCAAATATTATTGCAATTATAGGATATACACCTAAGATGATCATACTCACACAAGCAGCACCTCCCAATGGATAAGAACCTTCAGCTGTTAAATCAGGAAAATTTAATAATCTAAAAGGGATCATTATGCCGCAAGCAATAAATGCTAATACTAAGCCTTGCAATATTCCCGTAAGTACAAGCTCTAGAATCATTATTTTTCTCCTTTTAAAGTAATATCTTCAAACTTATGAAATAGTTTAAGCAACTGATCTACCTTTAACTCTCTCTTCTCTTTTCCGCTCATATCCAACACTATAACTCCTTGATGAAGCATTATGAGCCTATCACCGTAGTTAATAGCATCATCTAATTTATGAGTCACCATTAAGCTAGTGATATTTAACTTAGCAATATTTTCTGCACTATATCGCATCAGTATACTTTGAGTTTTCGGATCAAGAGCACTGGTATGTTCATCAAGCAGCAATATTTGCGGCTTAGATGAAATTGCCATCAAAATAGCAATCATCTGTCTCTGCCCACCCGATAACATTCCTAAAGGCAAATCTATGTATCGCTCTAAATCCATATTCAACTCTTTAAGAATTTTACCAACTTCATCTCTTCGTTGGCTATAAAAACTAAAACTAGCTTTCCTGCCGCGCAGATCACTTAAGATCATATTTTCTAACAGCGTCATTTCAGCAATAGTTCCTTTGTTAATATCTTGAGTAACCGTTGCTATATATTCACTTCGCTTATTTGCTGCAACATCTTTACCATTAATTAAAATTTTTCCACTATCTATAGCATATTCGCCAAAAATGCTGCGCATTAAAGTGGACTTACCCGAACCATTACTACCAATTAGTATACAAAACTCGCCAGCCTTAATCTCTAAATTTATCCCCTTCAAAATTGGTTCAAAATGCCCAGTAAATGATTTTTTTACTGCTTGTAACTTCAACATATTTTTTTCCTATAAATTATTGTTACAACAACCATTGTATGAGTTAAGCTTTTATCCAAGCTATGCGAGGTCGTCATCCTTGGCCAAGCGCAAGCGATGGCCGAGGATCAAGAAAAAATCTCTTATACTCTAGAGCCTTAAAAGACTTTACTGAATTCTCGCCTGCGCTTTCGCTTGGCAAGAATGACGCCAATCGATTCTTCAAAGTAAACATCAAATTAAAAATTAAAAGCTCATACAATAATTTTATATAACCTCATCCATTACTCAATAACTGTGATATTACTTAGATCACTAGGTAGTTTCAGCTTCATCGCTTCTAATCTTTTTTTACTAATAAAGCCATGATGATCTTTAGCACTTGGATATATTGGCGAAATATTTTTTTCACCTTTTAAAATTCTCGCTACTATTTGACCAGCATTTGCACCAACTTGAATATAATCAACACCAAAGCTTCCTAATACTTGATTTTTTCTTACCGCTTCTTCGTTAACATTAAAGATTGGAATATTCATCTTGTCAGCCTCCATAACAATAGCTGGTAAAGTTGGCTGAATTGGACCGCTAGTACCGACATAAATAAAGTCAACCTTATCTCTAAAGCCTTGCATTCTCATTGGCACATCTCTTGGTTGGTCAATAGCAATAGCCACTACTTGCATTTTAAGCTTCGCTGCTGCTGTTTCTAGCATTCCAACTAAAGATTTATCATTAGCCTCACTAGTTGAGTAAAGCACTCCAACTCTGTATGCATCCGGCATAAGCTGCTGAGCAAACTTTAATAAAAGCTCAAGGTCTTGTTGATCTGAAGCTCCAGTTATATTAGCAGAAGCTTGATCTTTATCCTTAAGTAGACCAGCTTCAACTGGATCTGTGATCACTCCGAAAACCAATGGTATATCTTTAACTGCATTTTTGGCAGCTTGAGCTACTGGAGTGGTCATCGCTACCATAACTTTAGGCTGCATACTTTTTAGCTGACCAATCATTTGTGGAATTAGATTACTATCAAAACCCACGTTAGAAATTTTGTAAGTGATGTTTACATTCTCAACAAAACCTTGGCTAAGCATTTTAGCTTTAAAGCCTTTTATTGAATCCTCCAAAGAAGAATGTGGCCCATAATTAGCAATAGCAACTAGAGGAAGATTTGTCGTTTGACTGTTGTTATTATAAGCAGATACAATCATTATTACTGCAAAAATAACACTAGATATAAATAAGATTTTTTTAAACATTTGACTAAACTCCATAAATTATACGTATAGATGATAAGATATATTAAGGTAAAATATACTATATAAGGCCAACAGGCCAGAGGAGGATAGATTTTAATTGAATTAATCGAGACACTAGTTTACTCTTTAATCTATAAATTGATAATATAACACACGCAAATAATCGACTATTATTATAGCCAGCGCCAGTTTATCAAATTTGTAGACTTAAAAAATAACATTAGTTTTAAAAACCTTGGACTTTATGGTTAAGTAATTACTAAACTATTTTTTAAAGCAAATGTCAAGAATTTTATAAAGACATTCACAAAAAACTATCCCATATATTTTTAGCACAATTATAACTCGCTCGCGCGACAACCTATATTTTTATATCAAAATTTTATACAATTTCAGAATCGTTACTTCGCTGTTTGACAAAAAATTAACACTTGCAATTTATGCAAATTAAATTGCTATCTTCTTAATAATTATATTTACTTTTGTTAATAATTGACTTATAATCACTACTTAATTATTAACGGGTATCTCCGTAACGATTTAAAGAAAAAATTAATATTTTAAAATTAGGAGCGCTCTTCTTGTTTTAAATATATAGAATTTTCCCGGATTAGAGGTCCAAAAATGGGTGGCAATAAATCTACAGAGCATTTACGCGTTCGAAAAGAGACTGTAGGTCTCAATCATCGTATATTGGGTGAAGATTACTTCAAAAAAGATTCACCAAACACAGATAGAATCTCTTTAATTGAAGAAAAAGCTAAAAACATATCAAAACTTGATAAATACGGTTACGATACTTACAGTAACAATCAAACCCTTTGTCAACAATCTATTGACTTGTTAATGTACGGTAGCGATGAAGAAGAACACAGAAAAATAATACTAAAAAAAGAAGTTTTAGACAAGCTAGCAAAAAAAGAAACTCTAAGCAAAGAGCTAGATGGTGAACTTCATTCTATTAATTGCCTCAGTGTAGGCGTTGGCAACGGCGATATAACAATGTTTATCTCTGAATATTGCACAAAACTCACTGTTATTGATAATAGTAAAGAATCACTCGCGAATATACCTAACCATTTTAGCAAAAAAAATACGCCTGTAACTAAAATAGAAATATCTATTCTTGACGCACAACTGTCAGAAAAACCTGAAGATTGTTACGATTCTATCGATTTTCTACATGCCATCTATCCTATAGAAAATAAATACAAAATTCTATTGATCGATAAGTTACTTAAGGCTTTATGTAGCGGAGGCATATTAACAGTTGGATATAACAGTGGGTTAAAGAGAGAAGAGTTAGGCGATATATTTAATCCACTAAGCAATGATTTAGAAGGACTAGCATGTAAGGTGCTTTCTAATCCCAAATATGATAGCTACAGTCCTTACGCATTAACGTCTACAGAAGTAATAAAAAGCGAAACTATCACTACAATGGAACTTGTTGCTGGAGTGTTTCTTTTTGACTTAAATGTTACAATTGATGAATCTATTTTAGAGCATTGGATCTACCATAATACTCGCGAAGGAAATCATTTTCGAATGGATTCGCATCAAAATTTTATTTTCTTCGAGGCTGATAATAGTGCTCAGTAGAATTAAAAATTATATCTGGAATAATATGATTTATAATACCAGAGAGGCAGAACCATAT
>CANDYO010000060.1 GCA_947424995.1 Rickettsiales bacterium
CCAAAGTCGAAATAATTTGCGGATAATTAAAATTGATAAAGACAAAATTAAAACTAAATCAATTATAATCAAAGTAATGATCATTTTAGGATTTTGGATATCTGATAATTGGCTTTTAGTAATTTGGCTATAGGTAAGAAAAGTACTTATCGCCGCTAAAATCAGCAATGCAATAGTATAATGGCGGAAGATTTTAGAGAAATTATGCCAATATTTTTTATATTTTTCTAGAGTCATTGTTAGTTAGCCATGGTTTGAAGACTGGTTGTATGAGTTCTGCGCTTAAGGCCTATGAGGTCGTCATCCTTGGCCGAAGGCCGAGGATCCAGTTAAAATCTCTTTTGTATTCTAAGTCTCTATAATTTAAAAAGAATTCAACTAGACCCTCGGCTGCACTTTGTTTGCCAAGGGTGATGACCTCGCGTGTTTTAGCGTGATCTTTAACTTATACAAAACAGGTCTCTTAATTATGTTGTTGATTCTACAACAAAAATAACCATATTCCAAAAGATTTAATTAAATTTTCTCAAGATACTACTTATATTCTAGCGATAATTTCGAGCAAGTTTTGGGCAACCTTATCTTTATGGCTTTTTTCAATATGATAGCTACGGTTATTACTGGTGATTACATGAAGTTCATTAGTGTCTTGCCCGAATGCTTTGCCATTGGATACATCGTTAATGGCAATTAGATCTAAATTTTTTTCACGCAACTTATTCATTCCATATTCTTCGAAATTATTAGTTTCAGCGGCAAACCCCACCACCAATAATTTAGGGAATAATTTTTTGATATTAGCGATGATATCAGTGTTTTTCTGTAAATTTAATTTGATATATTCGTCATCTTCGTCAGTTTTTTTAATTTTCTGAGCGCTGTAATTAGCTGGCTTATAATCGGCAACTGCGGCAGCGCCAATAAAGATATCAGCAGTTACTGAAGTTTCAAGAGCCGCTTTAAGCATCTCATCGGCAGTTTCAGTCTTAATAAACCTAACTCCGCTTGGAGGGATAAGATTAGTATTGCCGGAAATAAGGATAACTTTAGCGCCCATAAAATTGGCTATTTTAGCTAAGGAGTAACCCATTTTGCCAGAGCTATGGTTGCTTAAATAGCGAACCGGATCTATTTTTTCTTGAGTGGGGCCAGCAGTGATAACTATTGTCTTATTTTTGAATATTTTTTCAATGCCAGCAGCTTTTACATATTCAAGAATTTCTTGAGGCTCAAGCATTCTTCCCTCACCATAATCACCGCAGGCTTGGGCGCCAATATCTGGGCCAATGGTTTTAAAATTATGCTGCTCTAATTTATGAATATTAGCTTGAACGAGTGAATTGCTCCACATATCTTTGTTCATTGCTGGAGCTATCATGATTGGCGCTTTTGTAGCTAAGCAAACTTCAGTTAACAAACAATTGGCAAAGCCATTGCTAAGTTTAGCAATCATATTAGCGGAAGCTGGGGCAATCAGAATCAAATCAGCCGCTTTAGCTAAAGTTATATGAAGCATCTGGTCATTAAGCCCTAAAGCATCACTATGGAGATGTATTTTACCAGGGAATAAAGAGCGCAAAGTTAAAGGTGAGACGAATTCTGTCGCACTTTTAGTAAGAATTACCTCAATATCAAATCCATCTTCGATTAATAACTTAGCGAGTTCAATAGACTTATAAGCGGCAATGCTCCCAGAAATCCCAATAATAACTTTTTTTACCATTTATTTTTACTTTTTTTATTCAGTTAACCGAGGTCGTCATCCTTGGTCGAAGGCCGAGAATCCAGTTGAATTCTTTTGAAATCTTCAGTTGTGCAAAGCTGTATAAGAGATTTAAACTGGATCCTCGAGCCGCTTCGCGTCCCAAGGATGACCTCGCGTGTTGATAATCCATAGTTCACCTGCATTTTGCTTACCATATAATTTAAATGCAATTCAGCTCATAAACAGTATTTTTTTGCATTATAGCTTCTGTGAGCTAAAAAGTCATTGTTTATGTGTAAATAAAAACCGTTTAATCATTTTTACCACCCTTAGCTCTCTTGGCATCCGCTGTTTTAGAATTAATAACGCTAGAAGAGGGATGTACAGAGCTGCCGCTAGGTACGTGTTCTACTGTGCCACTCAGTTTGCTTCTCAATTGCATTGTTTGTTTTTCAGCATCTGCTTGTTCTCTAGCCTTTCTAGCACCTTTACGTCCTACTCTACTGTTCCCGTAGTGGTGTCCTTCTTCACTAACTTTTTTACCTCCCGCAGTGGAGACTGTAGTTGAATGATTGACTGCAGAATTTGGTTTGCCGTTCTGAGGCGTGGATCTTTTCGCTGCAGTGGAGACTGTAGTTGAATGATTGACTGCAGAATTTGGTTTGCCATTCTGAGTAGTTGATCCTTTTTCTGCAGCTTCTTCCACTACCACTTCAGCTGTAGGAGCATTAGTAGAGCTTATTATTCTAGCTCCACTCTTTGACGGAGTGCTACTGCTTACTTTAACGCTACTCGCTTGCTCTTGTGCAAGAAATTTTTCTCTTTCTGTCAATTTTTTACTTAGCCATTCACCGTCTAAACGGCATTCACTTTTCTTTCCTCCTGGGTCAGGATCTATATGCTCTAGTAACATGCCTTTGCTATTAAAAACTAAAACATCACATACGTTTTCGTTAACTTCGCCATTCACCAATCGTGGAACTTCTATCCTATAGACTTTACTAGGAGAGTCACTAGGGTGACCAGGTTCAAAGGTGAATTTCTCACCAACCATAGTTTCAATAACTTGCCCTTTACCATCTGCATCGTGATATGTTTTTGTGTTTGATCCACTAGATTTGCCTGTAAACTCTTTGTTATAAT
The DNA here is from genome assembly GCA_947424995.1 of Rickettsiales bacterium. Lineage (GTDB taxonomy): Bacteria > Pseudomonadota > Alphaproteobacteria > Rickettsiales > CANDYO01 > CANDYO01. The sequence goes on from CANDYO010000060.1 coordinate 2,849, forward strand.
CTAAACCATCTGCTTTGATTTTCTCATAATTACGAGGATTTACTAATATTCCTCTTCGTTTTTTCTCTTCCTCAGTTCCAAGTTCATTGCTAGTACTAGAAATAGATGTAGACATAGGAGCTAAGCTATCTAGATCAATATTTGGATTAACATTTGGATCAACAGCAGCTGCTGCGACTCCTAGATCTTGAGCTTCCTTCTTTTGATGATGCTCTAATTGCGCTAATAAAAGCTTGGTACTGCTTTCTATTTCTGTGGTAGCAGGCTCTATATCCGCGAGTACTTGAAATACATTCTGATTAGCTTTGTTTTTAGCAATTAATAACTGTGGATTTCTATCGATGGCTGTTGTTAGCTCACTTAGCTTTCCAGTTTTAGCCAATTCTACAAAATTATTGAACTCTGCCTCACTAACTTCTGGTTTAGCTGATTTCAATGCGCTTTTTAACTTCGTTTTAGGAGCAGCATGAGGCGGTGATGCTTTTGCTTGCGCATCTAGTGCAGTTCCTAGTGCGGTAAAATCGGTTGAATCTAATCCTGGTTGTTGATAAGGCCCGCCTTCAATTTTTTGTCCAGCAATTACTGCTTGCAGTTTTGGCAAGGCTGCGGGATCTACATATTGAGCTGGATTGCGCTCAAAATCTAAAGCCACAACATCTCCGCCGGCAAGCATTCCAGCTCGGCTTTTTTGCTCAGAAAGCTTTTTTAAGTCATTCAATGCTTTGGTAACATGGTCAGATTCAGCCGGGCTAACAATAGCATTCGGAGTATTTACCCGCTCATGGAAGTTAACTAATGTTTTTACAGCTTTCCCCGCTAACACTCGATTCGCTTCTATTTCATTTAAATATTGAGCAACAGGTTTTTCTGCAACAGGGTTTAGACTATTAAGACCTTGCAGTCGTGTTGTCTCAGCAACTTCAGCTGGTTTGTTTTCGTAGAAGTTTTTAGCAGTTATATCAGCACCATTATTAACTAAAACTGCAGAAAGAGAAACGTTACCAGCTATGGCTGCTTGATGTAGTGCGGTGTTTCCATCTAGATCTAAAGGTTCTTTTAGCAGTTTTGTTACCGTATCTTGATACCCTCTATCTTTTAGAAATTTAAAGAGCTTTTGCGTCTCTCCTTGAGTAATAGTTGAAGTATCATGTGCAATTGCCTGTTTAAAAGATTTAACAGTTTGAGAATATTGGTGATCTGGATTACTTTCGTCTGCTAATTTGGTTACTACGCCTCTTAAACCCTCATCGATGTTTTGTCCAGTGGTATCGTGAATGGAAAGATTACCTTTACCTAATTGTGCATTAAGCACAGTTTGTAACTTTACTAAATCATCATGCTCGTTTCCTAAATAGGCTTGAGGATTTTTTTGAAAATCTGGAGTTTGAGAAAGAGCTTCTAGTCTTTCTAGCGCTACGTTCACATTTTGATCCTCCTCTTTGGGTTTACTTCCCTGTTTATTTGCCTTATCATAATGTACAAGTAATTTACTTACTGAGTCTTTTCCAGATGCTCGATCTTTCTGAATTTTTCCTAAATATTGTCCAGTTGTTGCTTTTAAACCAGTTAATTGAGCTGTTGTACGGCCGGCAACCTCTAGTGGTGTTTGACCTTTTTGACCTAGTTTATCATTATTTTTAACATCTAAGCTAGCACCACTATCAACTAAAAATGTGGATAGATCTACTCTACCAGTTCTAGATGCTGTATGTAGGGCAGTATCTCCAGTTAAATTATTTTGAGCGTTTATATCAGCTCCGTTATCAACTAAAATTTTAGCTAATGCTTGATCGTTTTTTGTTGCTGCTATATGAAGAGCAGTATCTCCATTTGAATTTTGGGCATTTACACCAGCGCCTCCATCAATTAAAATTTTAGCTAATTCTCCATTTCCTTCAAGTGTTGCTAAGTGTAGCGGTGAATTTCCTTCTTCATCTCTATGATTTAATACAAATTCTCTTTGTGCTTCAGGCAATTCGTTTAAAACGTTTCTTACATCTACCTCTTTAGTAGTTTCTCCTATTCCTAGAGTACCAAAGTCATCTTTATTAAATGCTTCGTTGAATTTTACCAGAGCAGCTTTGTTAGCCTCATCTACTTTGTCTGATTCATTAACGATGGAAGGGTTTGAAGCAGCGGATATACTCCTAAGTTCTTCTCGTTCTTCATCTGACATAGGAAGTTTTTTAACTGTGGAAACTTTTTTAGTTGTTTTCGTACGATCTATCACAGGTGGTGCATCTTTAGTGGATAAAGCAGCAGCGCTCTTTACTGGAACTGGGCCTTTTGCTGTTGTATGTCCTGTAGTTAAGACGGATTCCCTCCTGTTAACTTTAGGATTTGCTGTTCCTTTAGGTGCTGGAGTAGCTTTTTTTTCTGCCGCCAATCGCAAAGCTTCTGCTTTTTCCTTTTCTCTATTTGCCGTTGCTATTAGCGCATCTTTTGGAGTGGTAAGTTCGCCATCCAAATACGTACTTACTGGGGCTGTATCAGGATTGCCGAATAGAGCTCCAGCCTTAAAATATCTTTGGTTTGCTTTAGCGAATTCAGCTGGAGTTTGGTTTACTACTTTTTCTCCAAAGATTCCGTCCCTTACTTTTGCATTATTTTTTGCTTCTAGGTTTGCTCCATTTTGTACTAGGATTTCAGCAAGTTCTAGATCTCCGTTTTTAGCAGCAAGATGCAGGGGGGTGTTTCCGTTATCATCTATGGACTGAAGTAGTACGTAATCCTTCATTTCTTGTGGCATTGCTGCTAGAGCTTTTTTAGTATCTGTTCTTACTTGTACTATATCTCTATCATCTTCAGGATGAAATGCGTCAGTTTCAGCAACTCCTCCATTAAAGGCTGCTCTAAAGCTCTCTAGTGCTTCTTTTTTTAAAGTTTCTTTGGATTTAGCCATAATTTTAACTCTTTAACTTTAATATTTCTCTTAAATACTAAATAATAACTGAAATTTATTAACAAACGGTTAAAAGTATTTTGTAATAAATAGTAATATTTGTTGATTTGCTAAGAAGAAGGTGGGGGGGTATCTTATAATCTAGTAGATAGACCGTTTGCGTGAACTTAAGATTAATGCTTAGAGACATACGAGGTCGTCACCCTTGGCAAACGAAGTGCAGCCGAGGGTCCAGTTGAAAGTTTTTAAAACCTTGAGTCATTAAGAGATTTTAACTGGATCCTCGGCCTTCGGCCAAGGATGACGGCCTAACGTGCTTTAGGTGTAGTGCTGAATCATGCAAATGCTCTTTAAACATAACTTAAAATTTTGAGGTTATTTTGTTTATTAAAAACCAACGTACGATTAAAAATAAGGTAAGTTGTTTTGGTATTGGTTTGCATAGTGGCAGTTTTGTGAATATGTCACTGCTTCCAGCGCCAATAGATAATGGTATCAGTTTTCGTAGAATTACGGCTGATCGCAAAATAATTGGCGAAATTAAAGCTGAATATGATTTGGTATCCACCACTTTTTTAGGCACTAATTTAGTTAGTCGTGATGGAAAAGTTAAAGTAGCTACGGTTGAACATTTAATGGCAGCGCTTTGGGGATGTGGTATTGATAATGTTGTTGTTGAAGTAGATGCTGATGAAATGCCAATAATGGACGGTAGTTCAGATCATTTCGTGTTTATGATTGAATGCGCAGGGGTTCGTGAGCAAAATGCTGGTAGACGTTTTATTGAAGTGTTGCGTAAAGTTGATATTTCTGACGGTGATGCGCATGCATATATCGCGCCTAATAGTGATTTTTCAGTAAGAATGGAAATTGCTTTTAATGACACTATCATCAATAAACAATCATATGATTTTTATGCTAATGTTAGTTCTTTTAAGATTGAACTGGCTAAAGCACGTACTTTTGGTTTATTAAAAGATGTTGAGAAGCTTAAAGAACTTGGGCTTATCAAAGGTGGATCACTGGATAATGCTATTGTAGTTGATAGTGATAGAGTGCTTAATGACAATGGTCTTCGCTACGCAGATGAATTTGTTCGTCATAAAGTGTTAGATTCAATTGGTGATTTATATCTCTCTGGTGCCAGAATTATGGGGCATTTCCATGGAATTAAATCCGGCCACTCCTTAAATAATCAATTGTTACGCAAATTACTTGCTGATAAATCTGCTTGGCGGATGATTCAGTTTAATGATAAATTTGACTTTGCTTTAGCAAGTTAAAGAGAATCTATATCTTTTTTGATTCGTGAGTGATTTTTATCATCCTTATAAAAGTTCACTAATTCGGTTATAGGTTTTGGCTGGCGTGTAATAAACGCGCGTCACATCTCATCCGATAGCTAGGCAACGCCTAGCTATCTTAGGGATATATGGTCACCTTTCAGGCTCTTGGTTTAGAATGGATCCCTAAAGGTACCAAGCTCACTTATTTCAGCTACGAACTTCATCACGAGAGCGGTATTTAGATCTTGGATCTAAACCTATATTAAGAATTTACCCCATTATTAATTATATAAAGATGTATATTCTGTTTCTAATCCAGTTAGTAGATTATCAATATTTTGACCTAAAGTCCATGAAGGATCACAGGTGGAATAATCAAGTGCAGTGCAAATTTCAAATATACAACTGTTGAGATCGCTACTAGTAATCTTTCCAGCTATAAAGCCTGAGCATGCATCTAAGGGGCCTGGAGAGCGTTGGGAAGTTATGACATCTTTAACTACAGCTACTAATGAGACTATTAATACGCCTGCTACTGTTGGTGCTATTGCTCCACTACTTGACATAAAAAACTCCTTTAAATTTAAGTTATAAGCAATACAAACTCATATTGCTTCTATAATATTAAACCAGGAATTTATTAAAAAATAGTTAATTATAATAATTTTAAGTCATTAAAAAGTTCGATAAAAGCATCGCCTCTTGCTTCAAAGTTTTTCCATTGATCATAGGAAGCGCAAGCTGGAGATAGTAAAATTATATCTCCTGCTTTAGCTATTTTGCAAGCGATGTTAAATGCATTAGCAAGGGTTTCGCACTTTTGCCAAGCGACCAAATCACCACAGGTTTGAGCAAACTGGTCTTGCGATTTACCGATTAGCAACGCTTGTTTTATTTTAGAGAAATATTCTTTTAAAGGTTCAATTCCACCTTCTTTAGCAACTCCACCAGCTATCCAGATAATATTGTTAAAACTTGCTAGAGCTTTAGAACTTGAATCGGCATTAGTAGCTTTACTGTCATTGATGAAAGTGATGCCATTAAATTCACCTAAATACTGCATCCGGTGTTTCAAACCAACAAAACTAGGAATGGCGGCAATAATTTGCTCTATTTTTAAGCCAACTTTAATACAGCAAGCGATGCTAGCAGCAAGATTCTGTTGATTATGTTTTCCGAGTAGAGAGTTATTAGTTGGTAATTGATAAGTTTTCTTTTCGAAGGTTAGAATATTATCGATAACTGATATATTGGCTTGCTTCTCTTCTGAAAAAGTGATCATCTGATCTTCTTTTGGGAGATCGGAGTTGATGATTGCGTAGTCGTTTTCATTTTGGTGGGCAAATATTCTATATTTAGACTTAGAATAATTTTCCATATTACCATGTCTATCTAGATGATCTGGAGTAATATTAAGTAATAGAGCAATATTGAATTTGGTTTTATCGAGTAAGTCTAATTGGAATGAAGAGGCTTCAATAACAAATATAGGGTCTTTTTTACTAACCTCAATATCTAATACCGGGATACCAATATTGCCGCCAACAATAGCGTTAAGACCATTATATTTTAAGATATGAGTTATTAGTGAAGTAGTAGTTGATTTACCATTGGTACCAGTTATTCCAATAAAATAAGCTTGCTTGTTATCTAAATAAAGCAGTTCGATATCGCAGATAATTTTAGCGCCAGCTTGATGAGCAATTTCTACTATTTTATGAGGAGACGGGTAGGTTAGGGGGATACCAGGACTTAAAATTAGATAATCTATTTTTTGCCAAGTTGGATCATTTAAATCACGGAGATTATTAGTAAATTGTGGATAATCACTGCGAATTTTGGTAATAGTTGCTTCACCATCATCAAAGGCAATAAAATTAGCTTGCTTTTTGGTTAAGTATTTGATGGTAGCAAGACCTGAAAGCCCTAAGCCAAATACTCCAAATTTTTTATTTTTATACATAATTTACTTTATATTTATTTAGTTTATCTTTCTATTTGATCAGCCGGTCTTTTTCTTAATCTATCAATCCAGATAAATTTCTCAGGAAATGCCTCTCTTATCATATCAAAATGATCTGGTATACCTACGTTATCTTTTTTTAATGAATGAATTACTACACGACGCGCAGATCCTGGTTCTGCATCATCTCCTGCTACTAAATGTGTGGTTTTAAGATTCTCTACGTTGAAAAGTACGGCTTGTGTGGAGACAGTAAAAATATCATCTTTTTTAATACCAAACTGAGGTAAATCAGTTTGAGCTACACGCACATCGAATGGACGATTAAATTTGCGAATACCAACGCGATTCCCACCAACTAAAGATATTCCCACTTCTTCCATTGATTCACGAGCAGCTGCAGCCACAGCAGACTCTACAGAGATGCGACCTTCAGGGTCTTTGGATGGATCTATAAATCCACCTGGTAAGCAAGGTTTGCCAAGACCTGGTGGATATCTTCGATTAATCATTACCACTTCATTTCCATCTGTGATGATCGGGTCTACAGCATGCACTACATGAGCACGAACTACCTTACCGTCTGCTAATGTAATCTCTCCCAAAAAATGAGATGGTGCATCTGGGTCTCCAGTAATTCCACGTTCTTGAGCTAATTGCTCAGCGCGTGCTGCAATTTCTAATCTTGCAGGATCGTCATTATCTATCATCCACCCTGACATTACTATTACTCCTTTTTGCTACTTAGATATTAAAATGTTAGTGCCATTTTGAGGTATGTCAAACAATTTTTTTATATAGAGCTCTGTGATAATCTTCTTGCTTCATCCTCAGCTCTTAGCGCTGCTATCAATTCGTCTAAATCTCCGCCTTCAGCTATTTCAGCTATCTTATACAAAGTTAGATTAATTCGATGATCAGTTATTCTTCCTTGGGGGTAATTGTAAGTGCGAATCCGCTCAGAGCGGTCACCACTACCAACTTGTCCTTTTCGATCAGCAGCTCTTTCGTTATCAATCCTACGTCTCTCTTCTTCATAGAGTCTTGAACGTAATATCTTTAAAGCCTTTGCTCTATTTTTATGCTGTGATTTTTCATCTTGTTGAGTAACCATAATGCCAGTTGGAATATGAACTATTCTAACGGCACTATCGGTGGTGTTAACGCTTTGTCCACCAGGTCCACTTGATCGATAAACGTCAATACGTAAATCTTTTTCTTCAATTTCAATATCTACTTCTTCAGCTTCAGGAAGTACTGCAACGGTTGCAGCTGAAGTATGAATTCTGCCACTAGATTCAGTTTCTGGAACTCTTTGCACTCGATGCACTCCAGATTCAAACTTCAATTTAGCAAATACCCCTTTGCCAGAAATAAGTGCTGAAGCTTCTTTTACGCCTCCAATTCCAGTATCAGCATATGACATAATCTCGAATTTCCAACCTTGTCTATCGCAATAGCGCTGGTACATTCTGAAGAGCACTCCGCCAAATAAAGCGGCTTCATCACCACCTGTTCCAGCTCTAATTTCGATAATAGCATTTTTATCATCATCTTTATCTTTAGGTAGCAAGGTAAGCTTAACGTCTCTTTCAAGATGAGGTAATTGCTCTTTTAGCTCTTCAAGTTCAAGTTCAGCTAGTTCTTTCATTTCAGGATCAGACTTAAGCTCTTCTAAGCCTTTAATTGATTCTACGGCATTTAGATAGCCATTGATTTTTTCAATTACTGGACTAAGATCTGCATATTCCTTGGAAAGTTTAATGAATTCTTCTCGGCCGAGAGAATCAACATTATTAAGTTTTTCAGCAATTTCTTGATGTTTGATGGTTATTTTAGTTAAATTTTCAGCAAAGCTCATGTTTTAAATCTTCTATTTTTATTGATTTTTCTATTCTAGTATCTAAATTTTTCAGTTTTACTGAACTAGTCTTTAATTCTTCTTCGCCAATAAAGATAGCGAATTTGCAATTATTCTTAACTGCGTTTTTTAATGATTTATCAAATTTAGTAGCGTAATCAAGCTGGATAGCAATATTATTTTTACGTAAATCATTAGCTATTTTTAGAGCTAAGTCTGCTTGCATATCATCTAAAGTGATTATAGCACAAGAGCGCAAAGTTTGCTCGGGTAAATTACAGAGCATAGCTAATCTTTCAATGCCAGCGGCAAATCCTATACCTTCAGTATCATCGCCACCAAGCAGTTTTATTAAGCCATTATATCGTCCACCACCAAGTACAGTGCCTTGGGCACCTAAATCTTCAGTGGTAAATTCAAAAGCGGTGTGATTATAATAATCAAGCCCGCGGACTAGTTTTGGATTAAGCTTAAATTTTATGTCGAGTAGCTTTAGATATTCTTGCAATTTAGCGAAAAAATCAGCTGCTTCATTGGTGAAATGATCATTAATTTGTGGTGCATTACTAACGATTTTTTTATCAGTTTCATCCTTAGAATCTAAGATACGTAATGGATTTTTATAGAGCCTAACTTTACTATCTTCAGATAAGCTGCTTTCAAAATCTTTTAAATATTCTACTAGAGTTGATTGATAGTTGCTGCGAGTTTTAGCGCAACCCAAAGAATTAAGCTCTAGAGTAGTGTTTTTTAATACCCCCAATTTATCGAGCAAGTTAGCTGCCATCGCAATGATTTCAGCGTCAATTTGAGGGCTTGCAGCGCTTAAAAACTCATAATTTAATTGATGAAATTGTCTTTGTCTGCCTTTTTGAGGACGTTCATAGCGAAATAAAGGGCCATGGGTAAATAATTTTAACGGCAATAATTGCTTAAAGCCATTGGAAATATATGCTCTGCAAATACTAGCTGTAAATTCTGGGCGGAGAGTAATTTCTTCTTCGCCTTTATCAGTGAAGCTATACATTTCTTTACCGACGACATCAGAAGATTCTCCTAAACTACGTTTAAAAATATTGCTAAATTCAAAAATGGGAGTGGAAATGCCTTGGTAACCATAGATATCAGCAATAGCTTTAGCAGTTTTTATGATATATTCATGTTTAGCATAATCTTCAGCGAAGAGATCTTTTGTTCCACGAACTGGTTGTATTTTTTCCATAGAATGCTCTTAATTATTTGGCTATTCGTTATTCTCGTCATCCCTTGTAAAGGTTAACTAATTCGTTGACAGATTTTGCAAAAAAGTTAATGGTGTTTTTCCAGCTAAAGATTGATGATTTCTAATCTCATTATAATAAATTAGATACTCAAATAATCTATCTTTTAGCTCTTC
>CANDYO010000061.1 GCA_947424995.1 Rickettsiales bacterium
ATACGCTGGAAAAATTGCTAATAAACTTAGCTCATATGCATGAAAAAATATTATTGGATGATCAGTTGGTGGAGAGTAAGTAGGCTAAGTTGTTTTAAGTTAGTTAAGAATAACTGCAAAAATAAATGAGAGCGTGTCACCGCAAGGCCTGAAGGCCGAGGGTCCGGTTAAATTCTTTTAAAAAAGTTTATTACGCTAAGTTTTAAGAGATTTAAACTGGACTCTCGAATCGCTACTATCGTGCGATTCAAGAGTGACGCCGATTTCTGTTTTAAAGCCAAAAGCCACTTTCAAGCAATAGGCAATCAATAATTTTAATCTAATGTTTTTTAGGATAATTCTTGCATAAATAGTCATTTAGTGCAAATATTCATGGGACAAATTTGAAGTAGGAGGATCGGTTAAAACCGAGGAGTAATTAATGAAGCAAAATTTTGATGAAGATAGCTTTTTATTCGCTGCAAATGGCGATTTTGTTGAAGAGTTATACTTAAAATATCTAGAGAATCCTACTAATGTAGATGATTATTGGCAGAAGTTTTTTGCCAAATTAGATGAAAATAAAGCTTTAGCAAAGCAGGCAACTGCGGGTGCGTCGTGGCTTCCAAGAAAGAATAAAGTTATTTTACCGCCAGAAGTGGTTATAGCTCCTAAAGGGCAAAAGGCTGGTCCCGTAAGTGAAGTATCAAAAGTTTTTAATGCTAACTTACTTATTGAGGGTTATAGAGCTTATGGTCACCTTTTAGCAACGCTTGATCCACTAGGACTTGAAAGAGTGGTTGCTAATAACAAATTAGACCTTCAGCATTATGGTTTAACAGAAGCAGATCTTGATACAGAAATTTCATTAAATAATCCAAATTTAAATTTAGATAAATGCACAATTAGACAATTGATAGATCGTTTAAAAGAAATTTATTGCTCAAGTGTAGGTTATGAATTGAGTTATTTATCTACTGATGAAGAACGGGATTGGTGCTATCAATATATTGAACAAATGAATTCAGCCCACTCTTTGTCTAAGGAAGAAAAAATTACTGCACTGAAAGATTTAATAGATGTGGAAGGTTTTGAACAATTTATTCATACTCGTTTCCCAGGGACGAAGCGTTTTTCAGTTGAAGGTGGTGAAACATCAATTCTAGCAGTTAAAGAGATAATCAAAACAGCAACGGTAGATAACCAAGTTCATGATGTAATAATTGGAGTAGCACATAGAGGTAGGCTTAATATGCTTACTAAAGTTATGGGCAAGAGTTATGTTGCAATGCTATCTGAATTTCAAGGTAACTTAGCTCACTTGGAAGAATTAAACATATCTGGTGATGTAAAATATCATTTAGGTAGATCTGCAGATTATACAGTAGGCGCAGATCATCGAGTGCATTTATCGCTAACTGCTAATCCTTCGCATTTAGAAGCTGTTGATCCAGTAGTGGTCGGTAAAGTTAGGGCGAAGCAAGATGATATTAATGACCAAGAGCGCACCAAAGTAATGGGAATATTACTGCATGGTGATGCAGCTTTTTCAGGGCAAGGTGTGGTTGCTGAAACTTTGATGCTTAGCAATTTAGAAGGCTATACTACTGGCGGAACTATGCATATTGTAGTGAATAATCAAGTCGGTTTTACTGCTTCTCCTAAAGATGCTAGAGCTGGTCGCTATTGCACTGAGTTTGCTAAAATAATTGAAGCGCCAGTGATCCATATTAATGGTGATGATGTGGAAAAAGTACTGATGATCTCAAGGATGGCTGAATTTTATCGCCATAAATTTAAGAAGGATATCATTCTTGATATTATTTGCTTCCGTAAATATGGTCATAATGAAGGTGATGAACCAATGTTCACTCAACCAATTATGTATAGTGCGATTAAAAATAAGAAATCTAGTGCCGAAATTTATGCTGAATATTTGAGCGGAACTGGCATTATAAGCGAAGAGCAAGCTGCGGTTTATCGTCAAGAGAAAATGCAATTTTTCGACAAAAGTTTAGAAGAAGCCAAGACTTATAAACCAACTGAAGAAGATTGGCTTAAAGGTAAATGGACTGAACTTGATAAACATGATCGGATAAAAGAGAAAGCTCCAACAACTGGCATTAGTCTTGATAAAATCAAGCAAATTGGCCAAGCTTTAATTAGTTATCCAAAGGATATGGAAGTAAATAGTAAAATTATTCGTCTTTTTGAGCAAAAAAAGAAAATGCTTCAAACTGGTGAAGGAATTGATTGGGCGTTTGCTGAAGCTTTAGCTTATGGATCTTTATTATTGGAAGGTTCAAGAGTGAGAATGAGTGGGCAAGATTGTAAGAGAGGTACTTTCTCTCATCGTCATGCAGTGTTATTTGATCAAATAAGCGAGAAAGAATATGTTTCATTAAATCATATCAGCGAAAACCAAGGTAAGTTTGAGGTTATTAATAGTAATCTTTCTGAATATGCAGTTTTAGGTTTTGAATATGGTTATAGTTTAATTGATCCAAATAATCTAACAATTTGGGAAGCGCAGTTTGGTGACTTTGCCAATGGTGCCCAGATTATGATTGATCAATTTATTGCTTCAGCTGAAGTTAAATGGCTTAGAATGAGTGGCTTAATGATGTTGCTTCCGCATGGTTATGAAGGCCAAGGACCTGAGCATAGCTCAGCAAGACTTGAGCGTTTCTTACAATTATGTGCAGAAGGAAATATGCAGGTAGTGAATTGTACTACGCCAGCAAATTTCTTCCATGTTATTAGAAGACAAATTCATCGTAAATTCCGCAAGCCATTGATAGTTATGTCACCAAAATCATTATTAAGACATCGCTTGATGGTATCTAATATATCTGAATTCCTAGAAGGAACAGAATTTAAACCGGTAATAGGTGATACAGTTCCAGCTAAAGATATTAAGAGAGTGGTGATTTGTAGCGGTAGAGTTTATTTTGATCTTTATGAAGCGCGTGAGAAAGATGCTATAAAGTCAGTTGCTTTAGTAAGAATGGATCAATGTTATCCTTTCCCAAAAGAGCAACTAGCAGCAGAGCTAGCTAAATATCCGAATGCAGAAATAATTTGGTGCCAAGAAGAACCAAAGAATATGGGAGCTTGGTATTATATTAATGATAAGCTAGAAGATTGCTTAAATAGTATCGGAAATAAAAATAAACGGGCTAGATATGTTGGTAGACCAGAAGCTGCGTCGCCTTCAGCTGGATACCTTAAAATGCATAATGTTGAACAAGAAAAGCTTGTAAGAGAAGCAATTACAATAGGATAGGAGATTATTTATGGTGGAATTATTTGTACCTACATTAGGTGAATCAGTTTCAGAAGCTACAATAGCTAAATGGTATAAGAAAGAAGGTGAAGCAGTAAAGCTTGATGAGTTATTAGTGGAACTTGAAACTGATAAAGTTACTTTAGAGGTAAATGCTACTGCAGCAGGAATATTGGGTAAAATAAAATTTGTTCAAGGTGATACAGTGCATAGAGGTGATTTATTAGCTGAAATTTCTGAAGGCGGAGTAGCATCTGTTTCTTCAGCTCCAGCTGCTAAAGCTGCTGAAACTCCAGCAAAAATAGTAGCTGCCAGTAACCTTGCAAAAGTGGAAACAATAATGTCGCCAGCGGCCTCAAAAATTGCTACGGAAAATAATTTATCTGCTAGTCAAATTAATGCTAGCGGTAAAGATGGAAGAATAACCAAGGGTGATGTTTTAACTAGCTTAGAAAATAAAGTACCTGGTAGTGTAATTGAAGCTGTTGTTGAGCGCAGTGAAGAAAGAGTTAAGATGACTCGTCTGCGCAAGAAAATTGCTGAAAGACTGAAAGCGTCACAAAATACTGCGGCGATGTTAACTACTTTCAATGAAGTGGATATGTCTAATATCATCGCTTTACGTAATCAGTATAAAGATGCTTTTGAAAAGAAGCATGGAGTGAAGTTAGGCTTTATGTCTTTCTTCGCTAAAGCTTCAATCATGGCCTTAAAAGAAATTCCAGCAGTTAATGCTGAAATTGATAATGATGATATAATCTATAAGAATTATTGTGATATTGGTATTGCAGTTGGTACAGAGCAAGGTTTAGTAGTGCCGATTATTCGCAATGCAGAGAAATTAGGTTTCTCTGGTATTGAAAAAACTCTCGGCGATTTAGCTAAAAAAGCTCGCGAAGGTAAATTAACTATGGCTGATTTAACCGGTGGAACATTTACTATCACTAATGGTGGGGTCTATGGTTCTCTATTATCAACACCAATTATTAATCCTCCGCAATCAGCCATCTTAGGGATGCATAAAACTCAAGAGAGACCTGTGGCTATTAATGGTAAAGTTGAAATCAGACCGATGATGTATCTTGCTTTATCTTATGATCATCGAATCATTGATGGTAAAGAAGCGGTTACTTTCCTGGTTAGAGTTAAAGAATGTATTGAGAATCCAGAAAGATTATTATTCGATATATAAAAATTAAATGAAGAAGGGATCTATTGCTAAGGTACGCTAGGTCGTCACCCTTGGCAAACGAAGTGCAGCCGAGGGTCCAGTTGAATTCTTTTTATCATGTTTTATCGATTAAAGATTTTTAAGAGATTTAATCTGGACCATTGGAGTGCTTTGCACTCCAAGGGTGACGGCCTTGGTTGACTGAGTAACATACGACAAAATTGAAATTTATCTAAAAACAGTCTTAAAAAAACAAGCAGATATGCGTTTAATCAAAAAAATTATTAAGAGTGAATTCGTTAGAAAGCTAGCTTGTAAGTTAGTTTATCTCTATATAAAGTTCGTCTTATTCACTAGTAAAACTAAAGTTACTTATCATAATTTTGACTTTGCTGAATATGAATATCAGCAATCAATCTACGCTACTTGGCATGGACGAGTGATGATTATGCCAATTATCAATCCATCAAAACTTGCTTCATGTGCTATTGTTTCTGATCATACTGACGGACGCTTAATCGGCGGGGTTATAGAGCAAGCCGGAGTCAAATTGATTTTTGGTTCAAGCAATAAAAGAAGACTTACAGCGCTTAAAGAAATTTTAAGCAATATCAAGCAAGGCTTCAATTTTTTAATCACCCCAGATGGTCCTAGAGGGCCTGCTAGACAAATAAATGGAGCGATTATAAACATTGCCAGCAATACTGGACTTGCCATTATTCCTTCCAGCTGCTCTGCTCAATCAGCTAAAATATTTAATAGCTGGGATAAATTTATGTTACCGCTGCCTTTTGGCAGAATTGCCATTGTTTTTGATAAGCCGATCAAAGTTCCAGCTAAACTTTCTCCAGAGGAAATAGAGCAATATAATGAAATTTTACGTCAAAGCTTAGAGAAGATAACTCATATTGCTGATAGCCAAGTAGAAAAATGGGAAACTGATGTATCAAATATATAAAGTAGTTTCATATCTAATCTATCCTTTGGTTATATTATTGCTGGCTCTTAGAGTTAAAAAAGGCAAAGAAGATCCTTTACGTTATAAAGAGAAATTAGGTTTTTCAAAAGTCAAAAGACCGTCTGGTAAATTGATTTGGTTTCATGCAGCTAGCATTGGTGAATTTAATGCTATTTTACCGATAATAAAATCTATAGCTGAAGAATTCCCATCATTAAATATATTGGTTACCACTGTAACTATTACTGCGGCAAAGATAGCTCAAAATAATTTACCAAAAAATGCCATTCATCAATTCGCTCCACTTGATTGTTATAATATTGTTAGTAGATTTATAGATTATTGGCAGCCGAATTTGGTTATTTGGACTGAGTCTGAATTTTGGCCAAATATGCTGATGCTTTGCAAAAAACGAGCTAAACTATTGTTAATTAATGCCAGATTATCGCAAAAATCTTTTGCTAAATGGAATCTAGTTAAGCCGTTGGCTAAATTCATTCTAGATAGTTTTTCGCTTATTTTAGCGCAAAGCCAAGAGACAAAATTATTGCTTGAGCAATTAGATGTTAAGCATGTTGAATATGTTGGTAATCTAAAATTCATCGCTGCGAATTTTGTCTTTAATTTAGATGAAGTGAGCAAAATTAAAAGCCAGATTAAAAATAGAGTAGTTTTAATGGCGGCTAGCACTCACTCAGGTGAAGAAGAAATGTTTGCGCAGCTTCAGCAAGATTTGAAGGTTAAATATCCCCAATTACTTAGCATAATTGCTCCAAGACATCCGAGTCGAAGAGAAGAAGTTTTAGACGTTTTTAAGCAATTTAAGTTAAAAGCTGTTACTCGTTCGAGTGGAGAAGCTGTAACCGATGATACTGATATTTTATTGGTTGATACGATTGGAGAGTTTGGTTTATTCTTTAGATTGTCAGAGATTGCTTGTACCGGAGGTTCTTGGCATAGAATTGGCCATAGTTTTATTGAGCCAGCTAAGCTTGGTAATCTAATAATTTTTGGGTCCAGAATGGATAATTCACGAGAGGTTGCTGATGATTTTTTAGCAAGAGGTGGAGCAATAGAGGCTAATACTGTAGCAGATCTTGAAAGAATAGTTGCGGCTTATATTGAAAGCCCGACAAGCTTTAATCATTTCAAAGAACAAGGTGAAAAATTGGTTGATGAAATGAATGAAGTGAAGGAAAAAGCATTGCTGGCGATAAGGCCATATGTGGTTGAGGTTGTGAAACTGGGTTAAAAAGTAGTATTCGGCTTAAAGTTAAAGATGGCCGTCATCCTTGCCGCTAGCTTCAGCTAGCGGCGAGGATCCAGTTTAAATCTCTTAAAAGTCTTTTATCACTCAAGTATGCTAAGAGAATTCAACTGGACCCTCGAAGGGTGACGGCATCGCATATCTTTGCTGCAATTCTTAAGCAAAATAATCGCAAATTCCAAAGCTATTACCTGTCAAATATTCACACCATGTTTGTGGTGTATCAGCAAGTAAAGGCCCTAGAAATTTAGTCGTAGTCATTGAGGTATCACTAAGTGCATCAGCAAGTAAAGGTCCTAGAATTTTAGCCGTAGTAATCTGGGTATCTCTAAGTGCATCCGTCGCAATTGGGGTATCTCTAAGTGCATTCGTCTTAATGACAGTATTATCTTTCAAATACTCATCTACAATTTCATTCATAGCAGTTTGGGAAGCTTCGTAAAAGAACCCTTTTGCTTCAAACTCAGCGTAAATTTCAGCTCTATTCTTATCGGTAATAGGAATAAGTGTGTATCCATTTATATTGAGTGATACTGTTATTGTCAAGCCATATATTAACAAACATTAATATATAATAGCTTTTGAAATTTAGCTAAATAATTTGCTTAAGCTTATATGAGTCCACTTTTTATCCTGCTGGGTGCGTTTTAAATAAAGATCCTTAAGTTTGGTATCAAAAACTATTTGATAGATAGTTGTATCTAACTTTGCTCCGCCAAGATTTAAGTCTATATCAAGTAAATCGATAATGTTTTTAATGGAGTAAGTCTCTTCAGTAGTTTGGAGCAATAGATTATTTCGTCTTGAAACTCCATTCCAAGTTAACTCATCAGTAGCAATTGGCATATCCCAATCTTGATGAAGATAAAAATTGGTTGAAGCGAAACATAGATTGTTTTCTGGTAGATAATTTTTCATATTTTGAAAAGCTGAATATTCATAGGATTTTAGATGATGCTGATCGGCGGCATTAATCACTAAAGAAAAATCACTATTGAGCTGCTCAAGTTGATTATCTAATTGAGCAAAATTTTGACTATTTTGCAGAGCGATAAGTAAATTTATCAGCAAGGATTGATGTTGATTATTAACTACAAAACCACCAGAAGGCATAGCATTATTTAAGGAAATAAATAATGAAGCTGCATTGATTGCTGTTGGTGCATAAATTTGTCCAGGCAGAGCTATAAATGCAGTCGGAACCATATCAGCTTCTTTTAAAATAGTTACAGTAAGATACTCTGCAATTAATTTATATGGTAGGCCAGCATAATCATAATTTCTGCCAATAATATTAGCGCCAGATGTTGTTTTAGCTCCTGGTATATTTATAAAAGAGCAGCCGCCAAGGGTTTCTTGGCCATCAACAAGGGAACGTAAGATTTCCATCGCATTTAAAATTTTTGCTTCATCGAAAGAGAGATTACTACCAATGGCTACTCCTTCAATAAATTTTTGATAGCTAACTGGATATCGATTATAAAATTCTTCAGCCTTATTAAGCAATTTATCAAAAGAAATATTTTGTTGGTCAATAAAAAATTCTTTTAAGATGACTAGAGAGATATGTAGTTCTTCTTTAAGCTGCTTGCCGTACTCTATTCCCATGTTATACTTGGTGCCTTCAAGCACTAATATTCTGATATCGTTCATATTTTTTCCAAGTAAAATAAAGCTATAGTTTAATGAAGTTTGGCTTTATAACAAGGGTAATATATTTAACCATTTTCCGCGTCATCCCTGGCAAGCTACCGAAGGTAGCGCGACCGGGGATTTTAGGAGTTTATACCCTCATGAGATTCCCGATCTCGTAAAACTAGACAGAGCTTAGTTTTACTTCGTCAGGGATGACGCGAAACTCATGAGACCATGAATGACGCATAATACATTCTTGACTAACTAACTTACCATGCTAAGATCACTCGCCGTTTAAAAACTCAGAAGGTCATAATAAATGAAGCAAAATTATTTGATTGCCATCAGCGCTAAATTAATGAACTGCTTGTTATTTTCTACTATTACCTTATTAACTATCCATTCTGTAGCCTTTCTACCAGTAGAGCAGGTATTGTTTTTTCGAAGTATTCTAGGGGCCGTAATCTGCCTAATTTATCTAATCACTATCAAGCAACCTATTGCTTTTAATCTATCTAAAGAAGACATTTTTTATTATTTTGCGAGAGCATTATCAAGCTTTATTGCTATGCAATTATGGATTTTTGCAATTAAGCGAGTGGGCATCAATGAAGCGACAGCTTTAAGTTATACGGGGCCATTTTGGTTATTTTTAGCCGCTAAATATGTTATGGGTGAAGCTTTCAACTGGAAAAGCTTGCTGGCTATAGCTATTAATATGTTAGGGGTATTAGTTATTTTGCATCCAAGTCTTGCAGGGCTCAATATTATCGGTCTTGTAGCTTCAGTGGGCTCAATTTTATTATGGGTGTTTTATGAAACTATTTGCAAAAAACAAACCTCCAATCAACATTATATGCTCCAAACTCTATATGTTTTTATAATGGCTACGCTTATAACGGCTCCTTTCGCTGTTTTTAAATGGCAGCCGATTGATTTTGAAATTTCAAGCGCTTTGTTATTGCTTGCAGCGCTTAGTGTGCTTAATGTAACTTCAATCTTTATTGCCTATATGTTTGCTCCGATGATGATTATATCGCCATTTAGTTACGCAAGATTGGTTTTTACAGCTGTTTTGACTAGCTGGGTTCATCATGCCATCCCACATATAGAAGTATTTATTGGTGCCGCAATAATTCTAATTGCCAATTTAGGTTTCACTTACTCATTGAACCCAGCTTCTTTACTTAAGTTAAAAAGCTTTCCAGTGTTTTTTAAGAAAAAAACAGAGCTAAATTAGATCCTAAGCTCATTATCTATAATGTTTATCAATAACTTCTTGAGTTAGCTAAGCGTAGGGTATATAAAGAAGTTTAATCTAATACCAATCTTCAGCAATAGCTGAGCACTTTTATAGTTGATTCGTCATCCCTGGCAAGCCGTACTGAAAGCGCGGTGCTACCTTAGGATGTCAGGAGTTTTTATCCCTCATGAGATCCCCGATCTACGGCGCCAGCCTTCGCTTAAAGCTTCGGCTTGGCCGCCTTCGTCAGGGATGACGTAAAAATTGGTAAAACCCAGCAGATGAGAAATATTTATGAGCGACCAATTAAATCCACAGCAGTTAGAAGCATGTCAAAGTACTGAAGGACCTTTATTGGTTTTAGCTGGAGCTGGTACTGGTAAAACTAGAGTACTTACTCAGAGAATAGCTCATATTATCAGTAATGGATTAGCTTACCCTAGTCAAATAATGGCAGTAACTTTTACTAATAAAGCAGCTAATGAAATGCTAATTCGTACTGAAGCAATTACCGAAACTGCAGGTATTTGGATTGGTACTTTTCATTCACTCGCTACCAAAATAATTCGCAATCACACTGATGCTTTAGGAATAGCTAAAGATTTTACAATTATAGATGTTGACGATCAATGGCGGTTATTAAAAAAAATTATCCATGAAAAAAATATAGATGAAAAAGCATACCCTCCAAAAAATATGGCTGGGATTATAGGGCGCTGGAAAGATTTAGGTCTCTTTCCTGAAAATATTACTAGTAGGGATGCAACCACCCAAGAACAAATAAAAGCAAGGTTAATTTATGGAGAGTATCAAAGTAGATTACGCCATCTTAATGTTGTTGATTTTGGTGATCTATTATTATTTTGTTTAAAGCTATTTAAAGATTTTCCTGAAGTGCTTAGCTATTACCAGGATAAGTTTCGCTATATTATGGTGGATGAATATCAAGATACCAATGTTACTCAGTATCTATGGCTTAGATATTTATCGCAAAAGCATAATAATATATGTGCAGTTGGCGATGAAGACCAATCAATATATGGTTGGAGAGGTGCGGAAATTCGCAATATCATGAAATTTACTCATGATTTTACAGGTGCAAAAATTATTCGGTTAGAGCAGAATTATCGTTCTACTAAACATATATTGGCTACAGCTAATCACTTGATTACCAATAATAAAACTAGAATAGGCAAAAACCTCTGGACAGATTGTCAATCTGAAGAAAAAGTGCAAATTATTGGTCAATTTAATGGCTATAAAGAAGCAGAATCGATAGTTAGCAATATTAAAAATATATCTTCAAGTATTCCTAGGAATGAAATGGCTATTTTAGTTAGGGCTAGCTTTCAAACTAGAATAATAGAGGAAGTGTTAATTCAAAGTCAGATAGCTTATAGGATTATGGGGGGGTTAAAATTTTATGACCGCTTGGAGATTAGGAATGCTCTAGCCTATATTAAGCTTTCTTATAATTTTAATGATAGTTTAGCTTTTGAGCGGATTATTAATTTTCCTAAACGGGGAATCGGAATGGCAACGGTTGCCCAGATTCAGACTTATGCTAATAACCATCAATGTAGTTATTTGGTTGCCACTCAAATTATGTTAGCCAATCAACATTTTAAAGGAAAAACTCAAGTTACTTTAACTGAGTTTGTTAATCAAATTGAAACTTGGAATAAATTATGGGCAGATTTATCTTGCAAGGAAGTAAGTAGCAAGATTCTTAATGAATCTGGATATATCGAGTTATTAAAGGCTGAAACAACTTTAGAGGCTGAATCTAGGTTAGAGAATTTAAACGAATTATTACGAAATATCGCAGAATTTGATACTATTAGAGACTTTCTTGAGCATGTTAGTTTGGTTAATGATGTTGATAAAGATGATGGTAACAATATAGTTAAAATTATGACTATGCATGCAGCTAAAGGATTAGAGTTTTCGGTAGTATTTTTGCCTGGTTGGGAAGAGGGCGTTTTTCCTAGTAAACGCAGTATTGAAGAAAGAAGTGGGCTCGAAGAAGAAAGAAGATTGGCGTATGTTGCAATTACTAGAGCAAAACATCGACTATTTATTTCATATGCTAGTAGTAGGCAAGTATTTGGTAAATGGCAATATAATGCTCCTTCTAGATTTATTAATGAAATTGAGCAGTTAAGTTCTGTTGAACAACCTATTAGTAAGTCTAATAAGAGCCAATGCGGTTATTCTCCGGCAAAGCTTAGGATGGCTGATAATCTATCGGTTTGGGATTCTACTTATGGGGTCAATACAAAGTTATCCACTAGTGGTCATAACGTTGTGCAAGAAAATAATATGCAGTTCAACATAGGCGATATAGTTAATCACCAAAAGTTTGGTAATGGACGTATTACAGCTATTGATGGTAAGAATGCTGATATATATTTTAGTAGCTGCGGATATAAAAAAATTATGAATAACTTCATAACTAAGACATAAACGCCCCTAGGATTATTAAGTGTTTGTATGAATTTTTATTAACAAATCTTAATGTTAACTTTTCT
>CANDYO010000062.1 GCA_947424995.1 Rickettsiales bacterium
TCATCAAGAGGTAAATTCACGAATCTCAGATCAAGAATTAGAATTTTATAATCAAATTATTGAAAAGGCTTTGCAATATGAGCATTACGTTGAAGAAACTTTCAACCACAATCAATAATCAAATGAGAGTTATTAATAATGGGTTTTATAGATAAAATAAACATACTTAATTCAATAGTTAGTCAATTAGAGCTACCAGAAGATCATATTTTATTAAGATATGCAGGAACTGCGAGCGATTATAATATAGAAAATGCTAGAACCTCTTTTTTTTATCAGGACTATTTCAGTCTTGTGCGAGGATATTGTTATGCGAGTTCCTCATATAAAGAGTTAATGCTTTTTATGAATATTGAAGGAGAGGTGGGGTTTGAATTAAGAAACGATATAAGATTAAATTATAATTTATTAGAAAGAAATTATTACACACCTGCAGAAATCAAAAAGAAAATCACAGCAATTCAAACTTTAATCAAAACATTGAAAGATGCAGGGATCTCCGTGGATGAACTTGAAGTTAATCTGAACGGTTTTGAGCAGCATTTTATAAATCATAATGAAGTAATTTTTGAGCTTAATTTTCTTGAGATTATGCATGGTGAGCTTACTCAGTTACTACCGCCGCCGCATGAAGAGATAAATAATGTTAGCAACAACAATATATTTAGTATAATTGCAATGCTATTTATAGCGGCCGCAAACAATATTTGCTTAAATTCAAGAAAAATTAGCGCTGATGATTACTTAGATTCAAATACACCCAATAATGATCATTCTCATCCAGATCCTGACCTTGGAGGTAAGGACGGTTCTGTTTTTAGTTGCTTCCCATTTGGTAAATAGTAGGTGGCAATCATTATAACTAATATGTTGCTTTCCATTTGGTAAATAGTAGGTGGCAATCATTATAACTAACTATAGTGACCAATAACGCTAAACAGAGACTAAGTTTAATATAAATATATTTCATTTTCCATAATATTCCTTATGCGACAAATTCGTATACCAAACTACCCTTGCATATATGATTTGATTACTGTGTGCGTTGCTTAAATTAGATCCTCTAGTTTAATCCCTCCGCTCCTTAAACATTCCTCAGTTTAAAGCGCTAGCGGCAAGGATGACGGCCGTGTTTGGCTTTAGTTGGTAACCACTTAAACAAAATAGCGGTTAATAGCAATTTAAACAAAACAATAGCTAGCTTCTAGTATAACTATAACCCCACTCACGGCCGTCACCCTTGGCTAAACGTAGTGCAGGCCGAGGGTCCAGTTAAATTCTTTTACTTTATTCAGTTTCTCATTATTTTAAAAAATTTAATTGACGAGAGTAATGTTATACCAAGTCTCTATTATCTGAATGAACACTTATATCATGTGGATGACGACTGAGTTGGCTTAAAGTAATAAAAAACCGATTAGCGTTGCTGTTGATTATCGCTCGGCGCAACCCCAGGCTTAGTTGAGTTAGAAGAACCCATATTGATTGTAAGCGCTCTTCTTATACGGTTTGTAACAGAGTTTTCACTTTTTTCTCTTGCTTCAGTTGCAAGCTTTGAGTCAGGGTGATATTTTATGTAATCTGCTGTATTACGCTGCTTTAATTCTTTGGCTAATTTCCGCTGATTAGCGGCATCTTTACGATCGTCTAGATAGTCACCAACCTCAGCTATCTTCATATTAATATTATCGCGAATTCCAACAATGATACTTTGCTTGGTCGGTGAAGGTGGTAATTTTTCTGGTGGCCTTGCTTTTTCTTGTCGCGCCCTCACTTCATCTAGCCTATCTTCTATAGCGCTTCCAATACCATCTTCTAATATATTTTTGATAAAACGACTTACAGCTTTATATGAATTATATATATATGTTATGGGATTCATAACTTAAAAATTATCTCTTAGCCAATTAATCGCTCGGCTCAAGAATGATGGTTTGGTATGTTCTAAATTCTGTTCATGTAGATGATTATTGGATAAATATTGCAAAACCCCAATGGCGGCAGCATAAGTTGCATTGACTGCATCCTGGCTTAAACCTGGTATAAGCATTGGTTTACCAAGCCTAACCTTACTACCAAAGATCTTGGTTGCTTCTTCGTTAATTCCAGTAAGCATGCTCCCTCCTCCAGTTAAAACGATGCTATGCTTAGCGTTAGGGCAAAGTTGATCTTGTTTATCTAGGATATTTTTAAGTAAGCTCAAAACTTCATCAATTCTAGCATTAATAACGTTATTTAATTCAGCGTTAGAAATACTTCTCTCTTCATTATCGAATTGTCCTGGTAAACTATAATCAGTCTTATAATTGATCATTTTTTGGTTATCAGCATAATGGACACTAGCAGCACCATGAATGGTCTTAATTCTTTCAGCGGTTGCTAAATCAAGCATAAAACTTTTAGCTATATCATTGGTGATAGCCCTACTCCCTATTGGAATAAAACCACAATTAATCATATTATTTTGCGAAAATAATGCATATGAAGTGATGCCAGCGCCAAAGTCTATTACTGTAGCGCCAAATTCTTTATCGTTATCGTTTAAAGTGGCAAGTCCTGCAGCATACGGAGCAAATATACAATCATCCACATCTAGTTGGCAACTGCCCAAGCAGTTAACGATATTTTCAAGCATTGGTGATGAAACAGTAACAAAATGAATTTTTGCTGAAAGCTTATTACCCAATAAACCGCACGGCTCTTTGATATCATGATTGCCATCAATAATATACTCAAGTGGAAAATAATGAATCACTTCAAAATCTTTATCTTCCAGCTCTTTAACTCCTTGAGCAATAAGATAGTTAACGTCTCTACTGCTAACTTTTTGCTTTCTCAAATTCATTGAAGGCTGCAAATAATGTGAGCGGATTTTATTGCCATTTAAAGCTAAAATAACTTTTTCAACGGTGATGCCAGCTGCTTTTTCAGCTTGATCGACAGCAGCAATAATTGCTGACTTTGCTGATTTAGTATCAGTAATATTACCATTTTTAAAACCACTAGCACTGTGGCAACCACTGCCAATAATGCTAATCTGTTTAGAAGTTACGCTGGCAATTAAGCAAACTATTTTACTTGAACCAATATCAAGAATAGTAACAATGTTAGCTGAGCTAATTGGCGCTGATAATATATCCTTTAATCTAATCATTTCTTTTCTACATAAATTTTATTGGCTATTCTTAAATCTAGTGAAGCATTTTCTGGCAAAAATAATTCTTTATTTTTATACATTTTAACTATTTTTTGCCAAGCAACTTCAATATCTTCCTCAGGTAACTTCACCTCAAGATCGTTATCAAATCTTACATTCCAGCGACGCTCACTAACTCTAATAATTGAAGCTATATGCTTAAACAAATCCTCGTCAACTTTTAACATTTTTATCAATGAGTTAGCATAAACTTCTGCCCCCTCACCTATAATTATCGGCAAATGTGAATGAGCTGCTAGATCTTTTTCTCTGATAACCATCCCTTCATCATCAATGATATATAGTTTACGGTCTTTTTGACCTAAGGCTATAGGAATGCGCTCTATTATTGATACATTAATGCTATCTGGTAGTTGTCGCTCTACATTAGCATGTTTTATCCATTCTATATTTTCTAAACGCTCTTTTAGATCGTCTAGTGAAACTGCAAAAATGGGCATGCCTGGCTTTATTTTAAGAATCTTGCCTATCTTTTCATTGGTAGCATATTTTTGCCCTTCAACAGTAATTTTTTCAACGGTAAATCCTAAGCTTGCAGTGAATTTATACCAATCTTTACTAATGAAATTTATATTCATATAAATTGAAACAAAGATAGTTATAATACCTGCTAATAACAGTAACTTAGCCGCTAAAATACTTCTTTGTAAAAATAAACGAAATCTACGCTTACCAACAGGATTATTTGCTTTTCTCGACTGATTTTTTTTCTTTCTATTTATCATCAAACTTTAAATATAACTTAAATTCATAACCATAATCATAAAGAGAATAATGAAAAAAATCAAGCCTTATGCAGTGGGATTTGCTTAGATTTAATGGTATTACCAAGTATGCGCTGGCAGGGATGGCCGTCACCCTTGGATTTAAGCGCTAGCTTCAATCCAAGGGTCCAGTTGAATTCTTTTATACAGCCTTGAGTAACCAAAGGCTTGAGTAACCAAAGGTTTTAAGAGGTTTAAATTAGATTCTCGTCAAGCGTAACTTGACAAGAATGATAAGATTGTCTTTGGTTAGAGATGTAATTACCTAGATAATCAGGACTTACCCCCTATTCTATTACTCACTTTTAGCAAGCTTTTCCTGGCATATTTCCAATTTTTCTAAAAACATCTGCTCTAGCTTAGCTTTATCAATTTTTACATTAACCTTTAGAAAATCACCTTCAACATGACTAATAACTGGGTCGTATTCTTTAGTATAAATGCTAAGTTCCACTAAAGATTTTACATATGAATCAGTAGCTAATGGATCTAACTTCATCTTATCTCCTGCCCATAAACCAAATAATTTAGTAGCCATAACTTTAGCTTTAAATTCTTGCTCAGCTGCTAAAACAAATTTATGTTCAAAGGCTTTCTTTCGCTTATCTAAATTCATAATCATTCCATCTTTAGGTTATAGAACGGATTATATAGACAAATAGTTAAAAAGTGATGAAGAGAGTTGATTTGAATAAAAACTTAAGTTCGTTCAAATAGCTTTTCAATAGCCTTAAGATTTAGTTTAATGTAGGTTGGGCGACCGTGATTACATTGGCCAGTATGATCAATTATTTCCATCTCACGAAGTAAATCATTCATTTCCTTAATACTCAAAGACCTGCCGGCTCTAATGCTATGGTGACAAGCAAAAGTAGCTAGAAAATAATGAATTTTCTTTTCAAGACTAACTTGTTGACCATATTCTGCAAAATCATCAACTATAGCTAAGATTAGCTTTTTAACATCAGTACAATTAAGCAAAGCAGGTAATTCGGTAACCGAGATAGCTTTACTACCGAAATTTTCGATATATAAGCCCAATTTAACTAATTCATCTTTAGACTCTAGTAATTGCTCTAAAACATGCTCTGGAAGCTCAATAATCTCTGGAATTAGTAATCGCTGAGTATTAAGACTACTAGTCATTATTTGTTGCTTTAAGCGTTCATAGAAAATTCGCTCATGGGCTGCATGCTGATCAATTAAAATCATTCCGTCATCAGTTTGAGAAATAATATAAGTATTGTGAATTTGTCCGCAAGCAGCGCCCAAAGGAAAATTAATTTGACTTGAATCGAAATCATCTGGGATTGCTTTAACCGTTGGAGCAATTGGCGCGAAGATCATAGCGTGTGTTTGCGGAGTTGGAATAAAAGGCCTAGTATAATTTGGTCTTGCTGCAGATAGATATTGAGTTTTTGAAGGCTCTTGCATAGCCATATCCACGCCCACATCTAAGCTAGAAGTAATTTTAGTTTGGATATCTTCGGTAATAAATGCATCAAGAGCATGTTCACTTAAGTGATCAGAGGCTTGTTTACCAATATCACGAATAGCTTGTTTAATAGCTCCAATCACTATATTACGAACCAAACTACTATCTTTAAAGCGTACTTCAGCTTTAGTTGGATGAACATTCACATCAACAAAGCTTGAATCAATATCTAAGAATAAATATACTAATGGATAACGTCCATGCGGTATAAAATCTTGGTAAGCGATTCTAACTGCCATCGACAACAGCTTATCCCGTATAGGCCTTTTATTGATAAAGAAATATTGCTCATTACTGGTACCACAATTATAGGTAGGCGCGCTAATATAGCCAATTAATTTGCAATCTTGATCATCTAACTCAATATAACTAAAATTTTCTCTAAAAGCCTGATTATTTAAATCACTAAGCCGATTATATAATCCATCCAGGCCTTGATGGCCTTTAAAATTAAAAATCTCTTTGCCATTGTTGGTTAGACTAAAAGCAATATTAGGATTAGCCATAGCAATTTTAGTTAGACTGTCAATAATATAGTGATTTTCCGTTTTTTCGGTCTTAAGAAATTTTAAGCGAGCTGGAGTTGCGAAGAATAAATCACGCACTTCAATTTTGGTGCCTTGCGATAATGAGGCTGGTTGCAATTCTTCTCTAGTTCCCCCGTTAATTGTAATGCTCCAAGCAAATTCTTCAGGAGAAAATCTTGATTTGGAGGTTATAGTCATCCTACTAACTGAAGCGATTGATGGGAGAGCCTCACCGCGAAAGCCAAAAAATTCAATTTGGTTGATATCTTCTTCCATTAACTTAGAAGTAGTATGTCTCTCAACAGCTAAAGATAAATCTTCTTTGCTCATACCTATCCCATTATCAATAATGATAATTAGGTTACGTCCTGCATTTTCAATGATAATATCTATCTTAGTAGCCTGAGCATCAATAGCATTTTCAACTAACTCTTTAATCGCAGAAGCCGGGCGTTCAATAACTTCTCCAGCAGCAATTCGGTTAATGGTAGTATTCGAGAGAATTTTTATGGTCATGTTTTATTTAATTGTGGATATAGATATTTTCATATAATTTATACTCTTAACTTTTATAATGGTCAAGTTTATGAAGAGTAGAATAAATTTCGCAGAAGTAACTGGAGTTACTGATAATTCTAGTAAAGTAGAAAAAGGCTTTATTTTTGTAGCCATTAAAGGAGCAATACATGATGGTCATAAATATATTTTAAGCGCAATTGATAAAGGCGCTGAGATTATTATTCACCAAGATGATGTCAAGCAAGAGCCTGGCATAACTTATATTAAAGCTCCAGATAGCAGAGCTGCTCTAAGCGAAATCGCCAGCATAATACACCCTAAGCAACCGCCATATATCATGGGAGTTACTGGTACTAGTGGTAAAAGTTCTATTGTTAATTTTATCGTTGAAATCTTACAAAAATTAGACAAAAAAGCTGTTTCCATAGGAACATTAGGTGTACTTGGCGATATAGAAATAAGTTCAAGCCTTACTACACCCTCAACCATAGACATGCATAAGATTTTAGAAAAAATAGCCGATAATAACATAGATTATGTGGCAATTGAATGTTCAAGCCATGGAATTGACCAGCATCGCTTAAGTTCAGTAAAGTTTCGTAGCTGCGCTTTTACCAATCTTAGCCAAGATCATCTAGATTATCATAATACTATGGATGAATATTTCAAAGTAAAACAAAAATTATTTGATTTAGCTACAATAGAATACGCCATCTTAAATAGCGACATCCCAGAGTTTGATCAATTATATAGCATTTGCACTAACCATAAGCAAAAAGTTATTGCCTATGGCAAGAAAGAAATAAGTAACGCAGCACATAATATCACAATATTATCCATTCAAATATCAGGCTTATTTCAATTGGTTAAATGGAATATTGATGACAAAATTTACGAAACTAAACTTAATTTAGTAGGAGAATTTCAAGTTTATAATTTAGCCTGCGCAATTGGTCTTTTAATGAGCTCGAATATTGAAGTTGCGAGCATTATGCCAATACTTAATGAAATCAAAACGGTCACTGGTCGAATGGAATTAGTTAGTTACCATCAAGAAGCAGGTATTTTTGTTGATTATTCACATAAGCCAGCAGCTTTAGCCCATGCTTTAGAAACCTTAAGATCTATTACCAGTAATAATCTATGGCTAGTTTTTGGTTGTGGTGGCGATAGAGATCAAGGAAAACGACCAATTATGGGGGGAGTAGCCAGTGATTATGCCGATAAGATTATTATTACTGATGATAATCCACGCAGCGAAGACCCGAGCAAAATTCGCCAGGAAATTATAACTGGTTGTAGCAAACCGATAAAGGAAATAGCTGACCGTGAAGAGGCCATCACTTTCGCCTTGTCGCAATTAGCACCTGGTGATAATTTGCTTATCGCTGGAAAAGGGCATGAAGCCTATCAAATTATTGGCAATAAAACTATTGAATTTAGTGATAAAGATACCGTGTTACTTCAATTACTTAAGCCGAAAACGACTAACACCATTTCTCGCGTCATCCCTGACGAGGACGAAGTCCGAGATCGGGGATCTTATAAGACAAAAAACTCTTGAGATCCCCGATTACACTGCTTCGCGGCTTGCCAGGGATGACGCTCTGAGCGTTTATTTAGCAATGAGATTTGGTATAATATATATGAGTAAATAAATAAATGAACGTAAAAGATAATATCTATGTTTGGCTTGATGGAAAAACTTTAGCTAAGGCAGCAATTAATATTGGCCCTCTTACTCATGGCTTGCATTACGGTACCGGAGCCTTTGAAGGAATAAGAATCTATAATGGCAAAATTTTTAAATTGAAGGAACATATTGATCGTCTGTTTCTTTCAGCAAAAACTTTGATGATGGAGCTTAATTTCTCTATTGCTGAAGTTATGCAAGCTTGCGAGCAAATTGCTTTACAAAACAACGTTAGCGATGGTTATATCCGCCCTCTAATCTTTTTAGGTGATCAACGTATTGCAATCGGCGCAGAAAACAATGTTCATCTGATGATAGCTTGCTGGAGCCGCCCCTCTCCTTACCTTAAAACGCTTGTAGAAAAAAAACCATTACGCTTAAAATTCTCTTCTTTAGTAAAACCAGCAGCTGAATCTTTTCTTTACTCTACTAAAGCAAGCGGTTTATATATACTTAATCATTTAGCAAAAAAACGCGCTATTTCACAAGGTTACGATGATGCTTTAATGCTAGATCATCGCGCATTTATTG
Source organism: Rickettsiales bacterium (assembly GCA_947424995.1). Lineage (GTDB taxonomy): Bacteria > Pseudomonadota > Alphaproteobacteria > Rickettsiales > CANDYO01 > CANDYO01. The sequence goes on from CANDYO010000062.1 coordinate 8,747, forward strand.
CTGAAGCCACTACCAGTAATTTCTTTATGGTAAAAGACAATAAGCTATATACTCCTATAGCTGAATGCTGCTTAAATGGCATTACTCGCCAAGTCATCATTGAAATTGCTAAAGCAAATAACATCGAAGTTACTGAGAAATACATTACTAGGGAAGAATTAAGCGAAGCAGACGAAGCATTCTTAACTGGCACCGCCGCTGAAATAAATGCTATTTGCTCGATTGCCGAGTATAAGTATAATGATAATCCAATCTCTCAATTGCTTTACGATAAGCTCTATCAACTTACTCAAGGCCATGATCAGTAAAGGACTTTGTAAAAACCCCTGGCCAAACATAGTGCAGGCCGAGGGTCCAGTTGAATTCTTTTACTTTATTCAATTACTCTAGTTTTTTAAGAGACTTAATCTGGATCCTCGCGCTTAAGTAGCGCAAGGATGACAGCCTCGTTTGGTTTTAGTTGGTAACCACTTAAACAAAATAGCGGTTAATAGCAACTTAAACAAAACAGTAGCTAGCTTCTGGCATAATCCCACTCACGGCCGTCACCCTTGGCCAAACGTAGTGCAGGCCGAGGGTCCAGTAGAATTCTTTTACTTTATTCAATTACTCTAGTTTTTTAAGAGATTTTGCCAGTAACTGAAGCTACCAGCAAAGAATGATGATGCAAGAGAGCACCCTAGATTTAAAGAAAAAATGATAAAATAGCTTTATTAATAGCAATTCCCACGTCATCCCTGACGTAGGCGCTTTTTTAAGCACCGGAGATCGGAGATCTCATGAAGAGATGTAAACTCCTGAGATCCCAGGTCGCGTCGCTAAAGCGGCTTACCAGGGATAACGCAGAAAATGGTACTCCATTACTCTTGTGATTGTTTATCACTTAAACCAGCCATATTAGCTAATATAAATATCGATAGAAGAATCATCAACAGCCATAAGCTAAATGGAGTTTGCCAGCTACTAGCCAAACTTATAACTAGAGCAGGCGCAAATGCCATAATCGAATAAGCAACATTGTAGCAAATCGCCATTAGAGTAAAGCGTACTTGGCTAGGGAAAATTTCGGCCATTAAAGGGAATATAGTTACCAATAGACTAGAGATAATACTTTGATATATACATAACGCGATCAATAAGTTGGTGAATCCAGCACGCAATAATAAGAAATTGATCACTAATCCTAAAATAATTCCTAAAACCACCGTAACTTTAAGCAAGCTAACCTTAGATATCCCACTGGTTACATGGGCAAAAATTGGCGCATAAACCATCGCCCAGAATATAGAAACTGTAATTGCTATATATACGTCAATTGTTGGGTAACCATATAATTTAGGCAAAAAGCTTGGAAAAAATAAATTCATTATAATGAGATAAGCTGGTAAAGAAATGATCAACACACAAGTGATGATATTTTTAGCTTGCGGAAAAATACTGTTGATTAATTCGCTTTTATTTTTTGCTTTCACCTGCGGAAATTCCGGCAGTTTACGACGCATTAATATACTAACAAAGCATAATAATGAACCAAAAATAAATGGTAAACGACAAGCAAAATCTAGAATTTCTGAGGTTTCAAAATTACTTTCTAGCCAAAATAAAGTTGCAGTCGCTAAAATCGTACCTAAAGCAGTACCAGAAATAACAAAGCTAAAGCTTCTAGCAGGCTTCGCACTACTGCTCTGAATCAGAGACATCGCTCCAGGAAGCTCAGCTGCAAAGCATAGAGACTGAACTATTCGCAGTAAAATTAAGACAATGGTAGCAATCATCCCTATCTGATCATAGCTGGGTAATACACTTATGGTCAGCGTTGCTATCGCTAGAATAAAATTACTCCGGATAAAAATAGTTTTACGATTAGTTAAATCTCCAATAACCCCTAGTACCATTCCACCAAGCGGTCTGATCACATAGCCCAGTGCAAAAACTGAAAACACTTGAATTTGACTAACCAATGGATCATCACCTGGAAAAAATAACGCTCCCAAATAACCAGCCATTAAAGCATAGATGACAAAATCATAATACTCAAAGGCAGCGCTTAAAGTTAATAAAATAGTGGATCGTCTGGATTTTACATCATTCATTATTTTTTGCTATCCATAGCTTCGTTAATTAATATTTCTAAAAACCTCTCAAAACTAATATTATTTTTTTGAATAATATCAGGGGCAGAAGAAAGTAAGGTAAGCCCAGGATGAGTATTAATTTCAAGGAAATATGCTTCATCTTGCTTAGGATCATACCTAAACTCAACACGAGTTACTCCCTTGCAACCTATAGCCTTATGAATTTTCTCAGCAAGCTGCATCATCTTATCGTTAGCAGCCTTTGGTAAATCTGCTGGGCAAATATGCTTAGAATAGCCCTCTTTATACTTACAATCATAATCATTGAAGCGCTTACCTTTCAAACAAACTATCTCTAATGTGCCAATAGCCTTATTAGCTAAAACTGCTACTTGAATCTCATGTCCTTCAATATATTCTTCAATAATCGCTTGATCACTATAAGCAAACTCATACTTACTTAAATCATAATCATCATCAACGAAAATCACTTCCACGCCAAGACTAGAACCCTGATCAGTAGGTTTAATCACGTATGGTCGTTTAATTGGCTCTACGCTTAAATCATCTCCCTTAGTAACAATCACTCTCTTTGGACATTTAATTCCATTGGCAATAAATATTTGCTGTGAATAGACTTTTTCCATCGCAATAGCAGAAGCTAAAACCCCTGAGTGAGTATAAGGAATGCCTAAAATTTCTAGCATACCAGGTACACAGCCATCTTCACCAAAAGGACCATGCAATGCGTTAAATACCACATCTGGCTTTAGCCTTCTTAAAACTTCAGCAACATCAACTCCCATATCTACTGGAGTCACTCGATATTTCATCATATCCATAGCATCGCAAACTACATTACCAGACATTATTGAAACTTCTCGCTCAGCCGACATCCCGCCAAATAATACCACTACATACAAAGCATTTTCATCCCCTGCCCCTATATTTGGCAAAACTTTGCTCAAGCGTTTATGGTCGACAATAAATTTTTCCATTCTTAGTTTCCAAGTTTTATAGTTGATATATAAGAGAGACCATTGCATGAAATGTTATTATATGTAAATCGGTTGCAAGGCATCACGATGCCGTCACTATTGGCCGAAGGCCGAGGGTCCAGTTGAAATCTTTTTTTAGTCCTAATAATTCTAGGTTTAAAAAGTGTTAAACTGGACCCTCGGG
>CANDYO010000063.1 GCA_947424995.1 Rickettsiales bacterium
AGAAGGCGCAAAAATCTTCTGCAGAATCCGTAGCTATATACTCACGTGCCAAAAACATGGCGTTAGTATTACGGATGCATTCAAGCTGCTATTTGAGGAAAAATTGCCACAGTTCTGTAGTAGCGGTGAATAGTTACAAATTAATCATGAAAATCTTCAAGAAATCCTTGATGATGTATGTGAGAGAGTTAATCCTGCTGTTTTATCAAAATACTTGCCACAATTTATTAGAGAGCAATTGCTTAAAGATAGAGTAAATAATGTCAGAGCTCTATTGAATATTGCCTCTTTGCGCAATATAGATATCAACGTTAATGCAAATATTGAAAATTCCAGTCAACCAATAAGTCTTTTTAGTGTAGCTAGTAAGCAAGTAAGAATTTTATTACTGGCGTATGATAGAAGTAGACAGCAAAAATCATCTTTTTGGGAATTTGATGGACATTATATAGGATCTGTAGAGAGTTATAGATAACTAGAAGTAAGGAGATATCATGGAAAAGAATAGTAATGAACTCAAGTTTCTTCCTAAGCGTTCAGTAAGCCCAATAATTGAAAGTAGTCAAGAGAAACCTAAAGGGGCTAAAGAACAAATTTTTCAAGCAGTCTTAGATGGTGATGTGAATGAATTTAATAGAATATATAATATCTGTAAAATTAGTAAAAAAGGAGCATTGCAGAAATCTTTCAATCAGATACAAGAAAAATTTGATGAGCTAATATATGCTTCTATGCTTCATAGCTCAAATAACAAAGAAGGAATGGTAGCATATTTAGTATCTCTATCCACGGCAGAGCAAATAGCAATTTCTTCTGATATTAGCAAAAACTATCTTCGGCCTCCGATCTCTCCTTTTCGGGAAGATGCAGTTGGTTGGATGAGAGATAGTTTAGCTGGAGCTGCAGAAAACACACGTAACTATGTTATTGTAGAGTCAATCAAAAAGTTAAGAACGCTAGAATTTGATTCTCCATCCGCTGTAGCGCAGCAAAGCTCTCCTAGTAGATGGGTAGCTGCTGGCTCTTCATCCTCAAAGCTATCAGGACATGTAGAAAATCTTAATACTATGCGTGCTAAAAGTGCAGATGGCGAACATAAAAAGTAGAAAAATCAATAAGCACAAAAATTAAAGAAATAATTTGTTAAAGGTTGGCTGCTATTATATTATTGTAGAATATTTGTAATGAAATTTTGAGAGTAAAAATGACTAAAAAATCAGACTATATTAAACAATTGTTAGACGTACAAAATTCTCACCAGAAAATGATGCATCAAATAGTTGTTGATGCTATTCATGAGCAAGAGGGTTTGGTTAAAAGATTATATGAAGAAGAGCATAATGTTAAGATTACGTTTGGGCAAAGAATAGCTGATATGGTTGCTAGCTTTGGTGGTAGTTGGCGATTTATTATTTTATTCTTTATAGTTCTAACTATCTGGATGTTTTTTAATAGCGCTATGCTCAATCACTCGCCATTTGATCCATATCCTTTTATCTTACTGAATTTAGTTTTATCATGTCTTGCTGCAGTGCAAGCTCCAGTTATTTTGATGAGTCAAAACCGTAAAGAAACACGAGATACTAAACGCTCTCAAGATGATTATTTGATTAACCTAAAAGCTGAACTTGAAAATAGAGCTATGGACCAAAAATTAGACTTATTCATCAATGAGCAATTTAAAGAATTGATTGAAATTCAAAAGATTCAAATTAATAAATTAGATAGCTTAGAAGAGAAAATAAAGCAAATGCAACCAAAACCAAAGAAATAATCTTCAATCGTTAAAACGGCACGATGATGTCATCCTTGGACGAGAACGAAGTTCGAGACCTTAGGATCTCGTAAGGAATAAAACTCCTGAGATCCCCGGTCGCGCTGCCTTCGGCAGCTTGCCATGGATGACGCATTAACTATATAAATGCTCAGTTATTACTGAAGATTGGTATTGCAAGAGATTTAAACAGGACCCTCAGCCAGCGCTAGCGCTTGTCTAAGGGTAACGGCCATCCTAATATTACTTTTTAACAATCGATTATTTAATAGCTGAATCACTACACTAGTTGGTTGGTTTGACTAAGCTCAATGCTGCTTACGCTCCGCTTTTTCCTTAGATACCAAAATAAGTAAAGAGGAAGTCCACTTAAAGTGAATAAGGCGCTAATAAGATGAGTTTTTAAAGTCGTTTCTGAAATAATCCAAAGACAAAAAATGATCGCAATTACACTTGCGGTTATGCTTATAAAGCCACTTGACTGGCGCCAAGAAAAGACCAAATTCGCAATAGAGCATAGAAAATAGATAAACAAGAAAGAATTAACAGAAAAATCTATTACCGAAGTGATCTGTCCAGCTATGTTTTTATCAGCAGTTAAGACTAACAGAGGAATTATGCCTAAGCAGCTACAAATTATACTAGCATAAGGCGCATCATTGCTATTCCGTTTAGCAAAAATTGAAGGCATCATTTTATCTTCAGCGAGTCCTAGAGATATTTGTCCTGAAGTTAAAACCCAAGCATTTAAAGTGCCAACACAGACTATTGAAGCTGCCACAGCAACCCATAAATAATATTGTCCACCGAAGAGGAATTGAGTCGCTTCAGCATAAGGGGCGCTTGATCCTTGTAATTGATCACCGGGGATTAATCCCATTATTGCTATGCTATTGAAGATATAGATTAAAGCAACCATAATAGTTCCAATAACAACAGCTCTTGGAATAGTGCGTTCAGGTCTATCAACAGATCCTGCTGGAGTGGTAGCCGATTCAAGACCAATGAAGCCCCACAGAGTTAATAAAGCGGCTTGAGCGATGCTTGATGACATATCTTGTGAGGCGATTTTGCTGCTCATTTGAAAGTTACTACTATCGAATTGCCAGATAGCAGCAAGTGGAATAATAAAGAGGGGAAGAAATTTTAAGATAGTAAAAACTGTCTCTGCTCTGCCAGCAATACTAACTCCAAATAGATTAAGGCTACCTATAAATAGTAATAATAAAATTTCTAGTGCTAAATAAACAATAGGGTCTTGTTCACCGAGCATTGGTGATAGGTAACCAATTGCGGCAACTATAACTGCAGTAGAACTGACCCAAGAGACTACCCAGTAAGTCCAACCAGCAAAAAAAGATACATGCTTGCCAAATAACTTTTCTATGTATACGTGTGGACCGCCGGTCTTTGGAAATCGTCGACAAAGACCTGCAAAAACTAACGCTAAAGCTATTGCTCCTATAGAAGAAGTAATCCATCCAACAATGCTATATTCGCCAAAAGAAGCCAAGCTTGCCGGTAGCATAAATACGCCTGAACCTATTTGACTACCAACAACAAGGGCTAAAACTGACCAAAAACCTATTCTATTTGACATATTATACCAACTATTAGCTGAATAAACACTTAGTGCGTCATCCCTGGTAAGCCGCTTTAGCTAAGCGACCGAGGATCTAGGGAGTTTTCTTTCCTTATAAGATCCTAAGATCTCGGACTTCTTCCTCGCCCAAGATGACGCGGGAAATGATATTATTCTCTTATTTTAAAAGAGAAAAATTAGTGCAAAAGCCTAATAAAGTCAAGAATCATCTTGTTGTGTTAATTGATCAGTAATATTCCCGCTAAATAAAGGAGCAGTATACTCAACAATAGTTTCATAAGAGGAGTCCATAGCTTTAATTACTGCTGTGCCATTAGCGAAATACATAGTATTATCATAGAAATTATTATAATTATTAGCTTGAGCATGATGGTCGACAACTAAAAATAAGGTCGAAGGAAGATGACTTATTAACATTGCTTCGACTATTTGAACGGAATGAGAATCAAGTCCTTTAAGCAATTCATCAAGGATAGCGATATCAGGGTTTTCTAAAATTACACGAATCGCTGCAATTTTTTGGATTTGTCCATCACTTAAGATATCTTTCCAATTTTCTCTGTTATTTAAGCGAGAAATTAAGTCTTTTGCTCCAGCTTTATCCTCATCGCTGTTTATTCTTATTTCTTCAAGTAATTCTATTGCTCTGGCTTCAAGTAACTTAGCTTGGTCTCCTCGCTTAAAGGTGATTAATTCTAATAAGCTATTATATGGTGGTATATATTGTCTTTGAGTCATTATTATTTTAGGGGCTTCGCCAGTTTTAGTATAATAAGTAATTTCTCCCTCTCCCCATGCTTCACTACGGGTAATGTCTTTAACTATAGTCAGGAAGGTAGATTTTCCGCCTCCAGATTTAGCAATAATTGCAGTTCTTTTTCCGCTGATGCATAAATCGTCAAGATGGAATCTAGAATTATCTTGTACACCAATTTTTAAGTTATGGAAGCAAATAGCTGGTTGTTCAGATTGCTCAAAAGAATATGCCACTCTATGATCTGACTCTAGATTAACTTCTTCCATCCGCTTATTAAGCTCCGTCAATCTTTCTTTCGATTGATCAAGAGTAATTATCTCTCCAGCTTTACTAGCATGCCAGCCAAATAGCTCAGATATCGGCTCTGCAGCTGCAATGATTTGTGCTCCTTGATTTGATTTTAATTCGCCTTGATGAATTTTATTAGCAACAACCATATAGTTATAAAGACTATCTGATATACTCTTACTAGTCTTCCAACAATTATCTATAGTCCTCCAGATTAATGAGTTTTCTCGAAGCGTTCTTAATTCAGTTATTAGCTCATTCATTTGCGACTTAATGAATTCATTTGCATTGGTTTGAGTCATTTCAAGAGCATGCTCTTGTCCATATGCTTCTATACTTGTTAACTTAGCATTAATATCTTCTATCTTTGTATTGGAATCGCTGGCCATAATTGCTAAGTTAGAAGAAATACCGTTAGTTACTTGATTGTAAAAAGAAGAATACATTATTATGTCTTCTGCATTATTAGTGCAAAGGTAAATAATATTATATCCACCTTGAATTGCTGCACTAAACCCTTCAGTGATTAGATTGCCACCATCATTTACTATAACACTTATATCGTCATCCTTTTTTTTGACCAAAACATTAGAAGATACATTGCTTGAAGAGCTATTTTGCGCTAAGTGTAAGGCCGTTTCACCTTGATAGTATTTATCATTAAATTTATTATGGGTTATGTATCTAACCTTGGTATTGAGGTATGCGCTCATAAAGTTATTATTCATATGACTCATAACAAATGGGGGGATAAAAAAAGCAATAGTCTTATGAGCAATGAAAAAGTTTTGCCAAGATTTTTTACCAGTGCTTAAAGTTGCAAAATATTTGTCAAGCTGTTGGTCGTAACCAGCGAGAGACAAAGAAAGTTTTGCAATAATCAATTGGTTGGTTACCAAAGCTACGGTTTGCTTATGAATCAAATCATCTAATTGATTTTTAGGGATTATGTCGCTATATAGCTCGTGTAGATCTTCTTTAATTTTTAAGGCTGCCCATTTTTCTTTTGGTTCATGTTCTCCATGATAATTATAGCCAACATTTATGGCTGCAGCTAAAAAAATAGTAGAGCTTTTCCATATTGGTTGATTGAGCGTTGTAAAAATGCTTATAGGAACGGTTCTAAAAACTCCTAAATTATTTGGTAATAAAGCTGTAATTCTAGGTGCGTGAGGGATAAACAAATTAGTTATAGCCGCTATTTCTAAAGCCGATGTACCATAATAATTGTCAGTTTTATTATATAAAGATAAGACTTCATCGATAATGCCTAATGATCCTCCGATGGCAGCACCAAGATTTCCCATGCCGTAAGCTTTTCCATAATTATAGCCATGGATAGCTCCTTTAATTGGCGCTACTGCGCTTTCATAATTATAGCCAGAGACTATTGGTGCTAAATAGGCCGGTAATGAATTTACAATTGGTTTTAGATATGAAGATGGAATCCCTCCGCCAATAATAAAGCTTCCTATAGCTCCTACAATTTCTGCAATATGATAAGGAGCTTTAAATTGGTGAAGTGTGCTAGCTCCGAGAACAGCATTGGTTAAATAAGGCTTATCATAAAAATTATAATGCATCGCTACTAAATCTGACGTGCCTAAAATAAATCCAGTAAGTGCTCCGTAATCTCCATAGTTTGAGTAACCTAAAGCGGTTGTCGATATAGGATATAATAAATTTTCATATTTATAAATTGCCCTAAAAGTGGTGCTATACACCAATGTTTTAGAATCAGAACTTGATGAAGAGGTGGTGTTTACTGGATTGAGCATGTGAATATCCTTGTGTGAATCATTTATTTAGCGCGCACTATATCACAAAAATATTAAAAATCAATCATAACGTTAACGCTTGTTAACACAAAATATTACTTAGGGCTATCCATATCAATACCAAATATCTCTTGGAGTGACTGTTTGAAGTAGTCTGGTAGTCCGGCTTGTAGCTTTAAGACGCTACCTTTATAAGGTATAGAAATTTCTGCAGCATGAAGGTGAAGATTAGTGTTTTTGCTTCCTTGTAGTTCTGGATCATATTTACTATCGCCTAAAATAGGGAAGCCAAGTTCTAAAGAATGGAGGCGTAGTTGATGAGTCTTGCCAGTGATAGGGTTGAATTCAATGAAGCTAGCATTAGGCTTTTTAGCTAAAGCTTTATAGTTAGTGATAGCATTTTCTTCTTGTGAAGGTCTTTCATGTTCTTTGCTAATAAAGCTAGAGATTTGGCCATTATTGACTTTTACTTTGCCAGTTAGGATAGCTAGATATTTCTTTTGTACTAAATGTTCCTTAAAAGCGTAGGATAGTTCTTGAGCAGTGTAATTATTTAATGCAATGAGTAAGATTCCACTAGTTTCTTTATCTAAGCGATGAACTAATTTATGGATAGTGCCATCGCCATCCCAGGTATCAGAAGCTTCAAGCATTTTTGGCATAATATCATCAATCGATATTTTAATTTTACTGCCACCTTGAACGGCAAGTCCAGCTGGTTTATTAATTGCGATCAGGTCTCCATCGCGGTAGATAATATTGTCAGTGATTAATTTGATTTGAGCATTGGTAACTTGTTTGTCATTTTTATAATCGTCATAATTTTCTTGAATTAGAAAACCAGCAATTTGAATCTGATCTCCCAAGCTTAAGCGATGGTTAGAAGTAACTTTTTGTTGGTTAACGGTAATTAATTTGCTCCGCAGCGCTTTTTCGATTTTACCCTGATTTAGATAAGGATATTTTTTGTGAATAACTCTGTCTAATCTTGAGTTGTCTTCATCTTTAGTGACTGGAATGAATTTATATTCTTTGCTCATTATTTGCTGGGATCTTGAATAAGGTTTTGATCTAGGCTAGATTTATTATCTTTAACGTATTTAACTATTTCCGGAATTTTTTTTATGGCCATGTCTAAAACTATTTTTAACCGCTCAACTATCATTTTATTAAGATTTGGATTAATGGTTTCTAAAAAACGAGTATAACGAGAGTTTAGATATGAGTTTCTAAACCATTCAATAATCTTTTTATCAGAAACGCTACTGTTAAGCAACTTCTCATTTATCTCTTCGATGGTAATTTTAGTTTGATTAAGCTTAGCATTAATAGTCATTTGCATTATTTCAGTTTGATAATATGCAATTAATTTTTCAAGCTCATCTGCGGTAAAAAATTTATTATATTGATCCAATAAATAATTTTTAAAATAGTCGCGATCCTTAATCATTTGATTTAAGGCCATGCTCCGCATTAAAGTGACTACCTCTTTTTTCTGTTGATCGCTTAAGCCATTTAATTCAGCGCTATTTACACTGCCTAACAGATAATCAATATCTGTTTTGCGATCTACATCATATTTCTTATTCCACTGAATAACAGTTAAAAATTTATTGGAATAATTGCCAATAAACTTTGTTGTATAACCAGCTATGGCGGAGTTAGCTCCAAACAAAAGTAGAGTAAAAATAAGGCTATAGTAGAATTTTCTCTGCATATGAATCTTTCAATTAAGTAATAGCATTAGACAGTTATACGAGCGAGCTACAATTACACTAAAGACACGTGAAGTCCGTCATCCTTGTTATCAGCTTTAGCTGATGACGAGGATCCAGGTTAAATCTCTTATGCGTTATAGTTTTAAAAAGCTTTAAAAGATTTCAACTGGATTCTCGCCAAGCTAAAGCTTGGCAAGAATGACGCCGTTTTAACCGTAAAAGCTAATGTAAAATTAAAAGCTTAGCTTGTCTAATAGTCTTATCTTATAAAGATAGCCTTAGAAATAAAAAAAGTCTAATGAATGTTTAAACTAAATATTTATTTTTAAGGTAATTTTTAAAAATATTTACATCAAGTGGTGAGCCTGTTGATTTAAGAATAAGTTCATCTGAGCTATACTTACAACCCAGAGCATGGATATTATCATTAAGCCAAGTTATAATAGGCAAAAAGTTCCCTGACTTGATTAAGCCACTCACATCCATAGATTTGCGAAGATGGTTATCAATTTGAGCTGCAAACATTGCTCCCAAGGTGTAAGTTGGGAAATAGCCAAATCCACCGAAAGCCCAATGGATATCTTGCAAACATCCTTCGCTATGATTTTTTGATTTAATCTGCAGTAACTTATAGAGTTCTTCATTCCAGGCAATTGGTAAATCTTCTATTGGTAAGTCTCCAGATAACATAGCTTTTTCTAGTTTGTAGCGAAGAATTATATGAGCCGGGTAAGTTACTTCATCGGCTTCAACTCTGATCAGAGAAGAGCTCAGCCCCGTAATGATATTATATAAATTATCGGCTGCTGTTTCAGAGAGATTGCCAAAAGCTTTAATTACTGATGGTTCTAGCCAATTAAAGAATTCTTTGGTTTCGCCGATATGTCTTTCAACGAAGAGTGATTGACTCTCATGAATTACCATTCCACAAGCTTGCGCTACTGGTTGAAAAGATAAGCAATTTGGTAAATTCTGCTCATAGATTCCATGGCCTGTTTCATGCAATGTTCCAAAAAGAGAAGAGAGGAAGTTTGCTTGATCATAACGAGTGGTAATACGTACGTCACTTGGCGACAACCCACAAGAAAAGGGATGAGCGCTGGTATCGAGTCTGCCATTATTTAAGTTAAAACCTAATGCTTTTACACAAGTTAAACCTAAATTCAGCTGCTTATCTTCGGCAAAATTTTGATTTAGAGGTAAAGCTTTTCTGCTTTTCTGTTTTTCTTGTACTTGGGTAATAAAGTTGGGAAGAAAATTTTCCAAATCATTAAAAATAATATCTATCTCTGCTGATTTTCGTCCCTCATCATAGCTATCTAATAATGCATCATATGCTGAAATATTTAATAACTCAGCTTTACGCTTACTGGTTTCTTGAACTAACTTTAAGACGGGGGCAAAATATTTAGCAAATAGCTTAAAGTCATTATTCTTACGGCTCTCGCGCCAATTAAGTTCACACTCAAGTGTAGCTTTAGTAGTTGCTTCAACTAAATCTTTATCTAAAGCTTTGTTATGGAGATATTGTTTTTTTATTTTACGAATATTAGCTAATTGCCAATCATTTAAGTCTTCACTTTCAGACTTGTCGATTAGTTCGGCAATTTGAGGATTATTAAGTTTTTGATATATTTTACCAGATAAGAACATCATTTGTTCTTGGCGTAATGAAGCGCCGCCCACTGGCATAGTTACATCATTATCCCATTGGGCTAAAGTACTAATACTTTGCAAAAGGCCTATTTCTTTAAAATGTTGCTTTAAATTATCATAGGCTTTTTGCATAATTAATATTTAACCAACTATTTCTTTATCATTGAAGAAGAAAGCTATTTCTCTTGCTGCGCTTGTTTCGCTATCTGATCCATGTACAGTATTTTCTTCAATATTTACAGCAAGTTCTTTACGAATAGTGCCACTAGCTGCATCAGCAGGGTTAGTTGCGCCCATTACATCGCGATATATAGTAACCGCGTCGTTTCCTGCTAGTACTTGTAATACCACTGGTCCAGAGATCATGAATGTAACTAAATCATTAAAAAATGGACGATGACTATGTTCTGCATAAAATCCTTCTGCTTGGTCCTTAGTTAAATGAACCATTTTTTGAGCAATGATTTTAAGGCCAGCAGCTTCAATCATAGCATTTACTTTGCCAGTAATATTACGTTTTGTTGCATCAGGTTTAATAATTGATAATGTTCTAGAGGTCATAAAATTCCTATTTAGTTTTAAAGTTATTATTAAATTTAGTAATACTAAAATAAGAGTATTAACCTAGATGTCAATCTTAACCTGCAATAAAACTATGGAAAAATTGCAAGTTATGGTTATAATTTAGGCTCATTAACTAGAAGTATTTAAATTATATAGGAATATAATATGCGCATCGCTGTTTCTGGAACTCATTTTATGGGTAAGAGTACTTTAATAGAGGATTTTATCAGGATTCATCCTGATTATAGGGGGGAAATTGAATCATATTTAAAGTTACAAGACGAAAAAGAAATGGAGTTAGCTCTTGAACCCTCACTTGATAGTCTGATGGAACAACTTGATTACAGTATCAAGCAACTTAATAAATATGCCAATGAGCGTAATATTATTTTTGATAAATGTCCTATCGATTATATCGCTTATGCTATGTATGTTGCTGATCAAGATTTAATTGATATCAACGATAGCGAAGTCTTTGAAAGATTTGACCAGGTCAAAGAAGCGCTGAATAACTTAGATTTGATCGTATTCATACCTATGACAAAAGAGCATCATGTGGAATATACTGAAGAAAATCCCCATCATCGTAAGATGGTAGATAAATACTTTAAAGAAATTTATCGAGATGACCTATATGATCTATTTCCAAGTTACGATCATCCAAAAATTATTGAAATTTATGGTGATCCTTTAACAAGAGTTAGAAAATTAGAAGTTATTTGTAATCTATCTTAAGCAGCAATAAAACTATGGAAAAATTCTAAGTTATAGTTATAATCGCAGCTGAGCAAACACATAGCTCGTCATCCCTGGCAAGTCGCTTTAGCGGCGCGACCGTGGATCTCAGGAGTATTCGTAAGATCCCCGATCTTCAGCGCTTTGCAAGCGCTTTCGTCAGGGATGACGCAGAAAATGTTATAATTGCAGCTCATAAATATCCATAGAGTAAAGTAATGAAAACGGAAACCGAGAATTTAATTAACTATATTAGTAAAGCACTAGATCTTTTTCGGAGGTCGCTTTGACTATGATAATGCATTGCTTAAGCTAGAAGAATTAGAAAAATTAAGCAGTGATCCAGATTTATGGCAAGATCAACAAAGAGCGCAGAAAATTCTTCAGGATAAGAATTGTTTGGCTGAAGAAATTAATCAATATCAAGATTTGCAGCAAAAATATAATGATTTAGTTGAATTAATTGAGCTTGCTGAAGAAGAAAAAAATATTGAGTTGCTTGAAGAAGCGGAAGCAGAATTATTCATTTTAAGCAAACTAATTAAAAAGCTTGAAGTGGAATGTCTTTTTGCCGGCGAAGCGGATGGCAAAGAGTGTTTTCTGGAGATTCATGCTGGGGCGGGTGGTACTGAGAGCCATGATTGGGCGCAAATGTTACTGCGAATGTATTTAAGATGGGCGGAA
>CANDYO010000064.1 GCA_947424995.1 Rickettsiales bacterium
AGACAAACGTCTGCAATTGAACTGCAATCAGTTACTAGTCTTAAATCTACAGACATTGCATTATCAATGGATAAAAATCATGTTAGGACTGAAGAAGAAATAAGTAACATTCAGAAAGATAATAAATTAAATGATGTAAGTAAATCAGGCATAGCTCTACAAGAAATAACTTCAATCAAAGATAAAAAAATTGAAATGGAAATTTAATTTTTGGAAAACGTAGCTATTTATAAGTCAAGTTAATATTTAGATTATACTGAGTATATTAGGATAATTAGAATATTGTTTGCAAGACCATGTCATAATGATATAATATTCATAGTTAAACGCTATATAGAGGTTAATCATAAAATTATGATCTTAAAAATATTAGATAAATTACGTTATCTAATTTGCTTGAGTGCGTTGTTAGTGTTTGGCCTAATTACATCTCCCTTGACTTTATTTTTTAAATGGAATGGATTATGGCTATTATGCATTATGAACGCAGAAAAATGCTCATTATTAAAAGCAAGATATTTTCTCCTAAATGATCCTAAATACAAGATAGTCAAAACTAACGACATATATTGTAACAATTTTTGTAATATGGATAGAGAGCTAGAGAGAATGAGAGATGAAGTCACTTCACCTGCTTATAGTTTTTTACCTCATAATTTATATTATCAAATGGATGAAATTGACTAAAAAATATTCTGATTAACTAGTTTTCTTGAATATTCATTAAAATAGACTTAAACTCATTCATAAAAGGTTACTATGTTTAGATTTATTAAAAAACAAAAAATAACTCCTTATATTATTTGTATTTTAATATGCTTGATAATTGCTAAGTTTGCTGGCTACGCTACTCAATCTTCTTTAAAAACATGGCATCTTCCTATCATTAAACCAAGTTTTACGCCTCCAGATTGGTTATTTGCTCCTGTTTGGATATCACTTTATATTATGATGGGTTTTGCTTGGGGACACTTAAATAGAATCATTATTAATAAGACGCTTAGAAAAAAATATAATATTTTATTTGGCGTGCAATTAATTTTCAATATGCTTTGGTCTTTTATATATTTTGGCGCTCACAGCATTGGTTTTGCTTTGATAGATATTATTTTATTATGGATCGTTTTAGTCTTTACAATATATCAGTTCTTTTTTATATCAAAACTTGCAGGCTGGTTATTAGTTCCATATTTATTATGGACAACTTATGCTGGCATTTTAAATGCTGTTATATGGTATTTGAACAAATATTAACTTAAGTTTAATTTGAGGTATAGAAGATGTTAGATTTTGAATGGGGATTTTATTTAGCGGAATGCATTAATTCTAACTATTTTGATAATGATCTAAATCAACAAATTTGCTATTCCAAAAATCATGAACTCGTTTTGGGTGTTTCAAGAGCAATATCCAAATTAGACTCAGAAACTTCAGGATTTGCATTTTTTGATTTGGGTTTATCAGAGTCTGATTTAAAAGTACTTAATCAATTAGATATAGATGATTTTAAGTTTTATACCAATTATGGTGAGTTGTCGATTTTAGACACTCAATTAACTGATTATATTAAATCACTTTCATCCGAAGATAAAAATCATTTATTAGCCAGTCATCTATCTCAACTTATTACCAATATTAGCAACAACATCTTGGAAGCTTCTGGCTTCCCTCAAGCTTTAATTAACGTTAGATCCTTTGTCAATGGAACAGAAGATGGTTATTTTCCTAATTGGCATATAGATAAAAGTATAGCAGAAGTGATCAATCCAGATAATAGCTCAATAAAAGCATCTTGCGGTATTATGTTTATTTTTCTTCTTAAAGGAGAAACTACATTATTTCATCCAATTAGTATAAAACAAAGAGATTTATTTCATTTGGAAGCCAATGAATCTGCTTATACTTACGGCTATGATTATAATTTAACATATATAAAGGGAGAAGGCTTAGATAAAATGTTTGATATTTCTAAGGTATCTTCAGCTAACTTTGGCAAAGGATCAGTTCATTTAGTTGGTCATCAATGCGGTACTATTCATGCTGTTCCTTCTTCAAAAGAAAGATTGTTTATTAACATTTTTCCTGGAAGCGAATCAGATATTTCAGCTATGAAAAAAGTCATACATACAAATTTATACTAATCTTTAATGG
The DNA here is from genome assembly GCA_947424995.1 of Rickettsiales bacterium. Classification (GTDB taxonomy): domain Bacteria; phylum Pseudomonadota; class Alphaproteobacteria; order Rickettsiales; family CANDYO01; genus CANDYO01. The sequence continues at coordinate 2,152 of CANDYO010000064.1, forward strand.
CCTTAATTACTCATAAATAAAATCCAATTATATCTACTGCTATTTATAGATCTAACACAGATTTATAACAAAACATTTCTACATTTAGTAATTTTTAGCTACCAAAAAGTAATCTTTTCTAAAAAGTTCTTGATCTATATTAAAAGTCTGATAGCATTCGTTAATGCACTTTAATGAAGCAGGCCTTGTAAAAGGAAATTTTTATTAATTTTAAGTGAGGTAGAAATGCCAATAAAATCAAAAGCACAGTCAAAAAAATATCAGAGCCCAACAGAAAAAATACTATCCAAGGCAAAGGAGGAGTTGGATTTAATAACAGCTGATGCCAACCAAAAGAAAGCTGAGGCTGAAGAAGCCAAGCAAAAACTCCAAGCTAAACAGAAAGAACTAAAATCCCTCGAAGAAAAAGAATCCCAAGTCAAAATAAACCTCCAAACAAAGCTACAATCAGAAACTCAAGCCACTAAAGAAGCTAATGAAAAATTAGAAGCATTAAATAATGCTAAACAAACTAAACAAGCAAAAGAGACCGAATTAACAAATGCAGCGGCAGCAGAAACTCGAGCCAAAGCAGCTTATCAAGATAAATTAAATTTTGAAATTCGTTTAAAAAACGAGGCTAAGACCAAAGCGAATACAGCAACCGCGGCTGCCGATCAACTAAGGAAGGCTAAAGATGCTAGGAATGCAATTCAAGTAGATGAAGATATTCCTCAATGTCATTCAACTCTTCATCAGAAAATTGTTTGTCGCCTTCAAAACCAAGCAAAACAAAAGCGTAACGATCAAAAAAAACAACAAAGACAAGATGCTGACAAAGATGTTGTAGAAAAACAAAATGCTAAAAATACTGCTGAAACTGAAGCTAGTAATGCTAAACGCACAGCCGATGCTGCTAAAGTAGCTGCAGATGATGCTAAAGCATCGGCAGATACTGCTACTAGCACTAAAAATACAGCACAGACGAATTTAGAAAGCGCTAAGAATAAAGTTTCTAGTGCTGAAACAGCCTCAAATGCTGCTAATACTAAAAAAGCTACAGCATTAAAAACTGCTGAAGAAGCTAAAAAAGAGGCTGAAGATACTGGAAAACTTAAAACTTCGACTCTAGAAGAATTTAATAACGCTAAAAAAACTACTGAAGATACACAAAAAGCATCAACTGAAGCTGATGGTAAAAAAACTCAAGCTGAGATCTCTGTTACAGCTGCTCAAAAAGAATTCCAAAAAGAGATAGACTTACTTTTTGGTGACTCTGGAGATGAAGATATTTCTGCTGATCATTCAGAGCCTAAAGTTGAAAAAATTCAAGAAGTTGTAATTGAAATGGCTGGAAATAATGCTCAATTTGTAGGCGATAATATTGAATATGAATACTAAAGTGGATGGATGTAGATTTATGCATTTTTCTTTTAAATTACAGTAATTACAACTGAATTATATAAGTCAAGGTAACGCGCCATTCTTTTAAAATAGTTTTCGTACTGTTTTTTAGAAAAATTGAACATTCTACGTATTGTCTAGTTTTCTCAGCAGCTATTGTTACTTAAATTATAGATAATTTTTTCTATAAATATGAGTTTTTAAATTATGAATGAAAATATTATAGGGGAGATTTTTAATCAATTTAAGGAATACGTCCTTAACTCTTCTATGATTGATCCTGAGCTCTTTGAGAAACAAATAAATATATTGCAACCAAGAATAATTGGATCTTGTATATTTTTAGATGACTTAGCTAAAGTCAATCATGATACCAATGAGATAGAATTATACCACTGGTATAATATACTACAAAACAATCCTACTCCAGATGAAGTAGAAGCTTCAGAAGCTAAAACTCATAAGTTTTTGAGTGGTTTTAATATCCCTACTTCAGAATCCAAAGGTTTGAGTTATGAGGTTACAATTTTGAAGGAAGCTGAGTCTCTAAGTCAGGATTTTAAAGCTGACTTAGAAGAACTTTTAATTTATTTTAAAGAGAAGCCAGATTGCGAATTTCACAAATGGTTTAATAATTTTCGAAATAATATTATTGAAACTGAACGTATCAAAGTCAATGATATATTAATAGAAATTTATAAAAAATATTCAAACTATTCTCCCCAAATTTTAGAGACACTTCTAAGTGATGATACAAGCGCTTCCTCCTCGTGCATCGTTCACGCATTAGCAGAACGTGAAGATTTTATTTTAGTAGACGACACTATAAAAACTCTTGAAAAACACTTAGTAAAACTTATTACAGATGAAAAGTTTCCGGCTAATTTAATAGGGAGTTATTTAAAGATACTGACTAATAATATTATCCATCAATATAAAGAAAATCCTAGATATGCACTTGATTTAAGCAGAGTCGTTACTCAAAATAACGTTAATCCTCAATTTACAAATCAAGTTATTAATGAGTTTAATAAAATTTTTAGCAATGATGTTGATACGAGAATCTTTCACCCTGAAGTTTTAAAAAATTTTGAATCCATTGTCACTAAAATCGAGGATAAAGAACCGGTTCTTAAGTTTATTGGACAAGCCGTTGTAAAAGGTTTATATAAGATAAACTTAGACTCATTTGAACGTTTTGAATTAATACTAGCAAATCAGCATCAGTTAAAGAATCTAGCATTTGAGGTTATTTGCTTATACTTAAAAGATTCATTTGCTCCAGAAAAAGCTGACTATGTTTTCTTACAAAGTAAAATTGATAATATTCTTGAATCTGGTTATAAACTTCCAACCGATTTATTAAATCATGTAATCCAGGCTTACAGTCAAGATACAAGATATTTCTCAGATGCGTTAATTAGAATTATTAAATTATATTATAATTATCCAGAAATATTGCAAAACCTTGCTGATACTCTCCTTACAATCGTTAAAAAGAATGATAACCTCCCAAGTCAATCGATAAAAGATATAAGCTTTATAATTGCTAGATTATTTGATGCGAGAATTTTACTGCCTGATATGCTACCAAATTTTGTTAAATTTATTGAAAATGACGATATTGTAATCCAAAAGCAAGTTATAGAGCTATATAGCAAGTTAGTAAAAGTTAGCAATCCTATTGCTGATTCACATGCTACTTCACTAGAGCTACAAGCTAATATTATTAAATTTATAGATAGTAATAATATTGAACAAAAATATGGCTTTCTTGAAAATGTTCTTAATTTAATCTCTAGAGATAATGCAGAAAAAGTAGAAAAGCTCTTTAAATCTGCAATTTTATTACAAAACAAAAAATTACTGCCATTAATTATAGATGGTTTAAACAAGTGCAAAACTCATAAAGAACATAAAATAATAAGTTTAAACGAGCAAGAGCTAGAAATAATTTGGGCTTCAGCTGATTTAAGTTTGCATGAGAAAACAGCTAGTATTCTAGATAAGACAGTGAATGAATTATTTGATGCATTTTCAAAGGAAGAAAGTAGCAGTATTTTAATAGAGCTTTTATATACTAAGTTTGCTGAAGAGATAGCTATAGAAAATTTGAAAAATAAGATTATTGACAAAAAAGATCCAACTACCTCTCCAGCCACCTCTTCTATAAATAGCGCTTTTGATAAAGACAAAGAATTAATTCGTAATGTTATTTTGAGTGATATTTCTGAATTAGAATACATTCTTGATATGTCTGATAAACATAAAATGGATGGTAGATTTTTTGGACAATTTAGCTGTAATGAGCAAACAATGGCAAGTCTATGTTTACACTTAGGAGAATCTAAAAGCTATATCCTAGTTGATAAAACTGATGAAAAAGTGCTCGTCTATAATGAACATGATTATCAGTATTATCAGCCGCTTAAGATAGAGTTGCAACAACAAGAAGAAGATTCTGAGAAGTTTGATATTTTAAGCAATGCTATATTTAAGTTATTCCCAGATTCTATGCTAGTAACAACTGATATTACTGAAATAACCAAGAGGGTTGCTAATTTTAACCTTATTGAAAGCAATAGTTTCAAGGCGGTAAAACAAAAAATACTAGCTGATCCAACTCCTAATAATATAGATTTATTGCGCCATGTTAGTATAAGCAGTATTGATGATCTTAAAGCATTTTCTCTGCTTATAAATCAATATAACCTTAATGGTTATGCTTTGACTAGTTTTTCATGCGGTGATATGCCGAAAGAGAGTTTATGCAAAACTCTAGGCAAATCAACAAGCTATATTTTATTTGATAGCAAATCTAAAGATATAATCTCCATCTATATCCATTATGATCATGATACAGTCGAAGATGAATATCTGAATCAACGAATTAGCTATGATAACAAGCAGCAGGCAATTTTACAAGAAGCGATAAAATCAGTTATAGGATCACTTAAGTTTTTACCTGATTTGAAAGTAACTAGCGCAGATCTAGCTGATATAAACGTAAATATACCAAGTGATAGTCCAACTAAATTTGCTGATGTTGCTAAAATATTTGCTAATTATCGTAAAGCTAATCTCGATCAAACGGAAAATATTGAATCAGAGGCTAGTAATTTTATTAATAACTTAGATAAAATAGATAATAAAAATAAGACTACTGATAAGAAACACTCAAGCACTTCCTTAGATAAAACTTTTGGCAAAGAGAAAGAATTGCTTCGTAATGTTATTTTGAGTGATGTTTCTGAATTAGAATATATTCTTGATATGTCTGATAAACATAAAATGGATGGTAGATTTTTTGGACAATTTAGCTGTAATAACCAAACAATGGCAAGTCTATGTTTAAACTTAGGAGAATCTAAAAGCTACATCCTAGTTGATAAAACTGATGAAAAGGTGCTCGTCTATAATGAACATGATTATCATTATTATCAGCCGCTTAAGCTAGAGTTGCAACAACAGGAAGAAGATTCTGAGAAGTATGATATTTTAAGCAATGCTATATTTAAGTTATTTCCAGATTCTATGCTAGTAACAACTGATATTACTGAAATAACCAAGAGGGTCGCTAATTTTAACCTTATTGAAAGCAATAGTTTCGAGACGGTAAAGCAAAAAATACTAGTTGAGTCAACTTCTATTAATATCGATTTATTGCGCCATGTTAGTATAAGCAGTATTAATGATCTTAAAGCGTTTTCTCTGATTATAAATCAATATAACCTTAATGGTTATGCTTTGACTAGTTTTTCATGCGGTGATATGCCGCAAGAGAGTTTATGCAAAACTTTAGGCAAATCAACAAGCTATATTTTATTTGATAGTAAATCTAAAGATGTAATCTCCATCTATATCCAGTATGATTATGATACAGTAGATGATGAAGATCTGGATCAACGAATTATTTATGATAATAAGCAGCAGACCATTTTACAAGAAGCGATAAAATCAGTTATAGGATCACTTAAGTTTTTACCTGATTTGAAAGTAATTAGCGCAAACCTAGCTGACATAAACGTAAATATACCGAGTGATAATCCACTTAAGTTTTCTGATGTTTCTAAAGTATTTGCTAATTATCGTAAAGCTAAACTTGAACAAACTGAGAATGTTGAACCAGAAGCAAGTAATTTAGATTCTACTGTTGATGTGGAAAAAATAGTTAAGAAAAACTTTATCTACAACAATAGCAATAATTTAGCTGCAATCTTAAAGGAAGCATTTAGAGAGGATGTGATAATAACAAATTCTGATATCAAAATGATAGAAGAAAGATTATCGCTCACTGAGCAAATTATTACTAATAAATTATTGAGAAATCAGATCTTAGAAAATGTTAGCTCTTTTCAAAGTTTATTAAATAATCTTGAGCTTAAATCTATTAGTGCTTTTAGAGAGTTATTAGATTTTATTGATATTAATAAAATATCTCAAGATGAGTTAGTTGATGGATTAGCTTTTAGCTCTGATTATAGCTATAACTCAGGAGAAAGCTCAAATCCTGGAATTGATATTCAGCAGTTTTACAAAAGCTTAGTAAAAAATCTTATCTATATCGGATATTTAGACATAGAATTACTAACAAGTGACGAAAATGCTTTTTATAGGTCTATTGACCATCTAGTTGACTCATTAAATTGGCCAGCAGATATCTTATATATCCTAATAAAAAAAATTGAACAAAAAGATTTCGTCAAATTAATTATAAATTTAGAAAAACTTGCTGATTATGATGTCGCCGCTGATTCTACCAATAGAAAGATAGTAAGTGCTTTAGAGATTTTAGAGAAAACACCCCTAGAAGACTGGTTAAGCAAATTTCATAGTCTAATAACTGACAATCATTTTTTTATTCCTGAGAGTAAAGAAACATTATTATTAAAGTTAGAAGAGTTAAATAAAACAAATCCACAAATCTTGAATTTAATTAAAAGCGGTTACTTTGAGGGTCAGCTTAATAAAGTAGAGAGGATTAAAAAAGATTGGTTAGGTTCAAAATATGAGATAGTGGTCGAGAAACCAAGACCTGATTCATCCAATGTGGCAACAGCTATGCAAGATAAAATATTTATTTATAAGCAAGAAGCCCAAGCTAAACAAGAAGATAAAGTCAGCCAAAACGAACAAGTTTGTTTAGCAACTATGAATAAAACCACTTGTTTAAAAACTGTGGATTTAAGTCAAGCTCACTTAGCTAAATTATTGAATATTATATTACTTAAAGATCCTTTAAAATCTCCAAGACAAGATTTAAATCTCATTTATGAATTAGCAGTAAAATTCGATCTAGCTCCAAAATTATATGGAATATCTAAACCTTTGGATAAGTGGGTAAAAGATGAATTTAGCAGGTGGCGTCAACATATTGGTAAAGTAGATAATAAAACTATTATAGATGACAACAATATTGCTGAAGTTTTAGCAGTATTATCTGAAGCCGCTCATGATACTATTTTAAGTGACAGACACGCTCATCCTAGAGAAGTTCAATTATTGTCGGTATTATCTCTATTTAAATCACTAAAAGGAGGGTTAGCGCAGATAGCAACCAGTGAAGGTAAGACACTTGTTGATGCGATGTTCTTAGCTATTAAAGTTATAGCCGGTATAAGACCTGATCTTATGACTAGCTCGTCGGTATTAGTTGATAGAGATATTAAAGAAATGAGGCCATTTTTTGATTTATTTGGCATTAGCATTGAGAGTAATATTCGTGGTGGCGTGGGGCCAAAAACTTGTTATCTAGCTGATATAGTTATTGGAGATCCAATGATGTTCATCGGAGATGCAATTAAAGACATCACCTCAAATGTTAAGTTTGGGAGAGGATATGAGCTATTGATGATTGATGAAGTAGATAATATGTTTGTTGATCAGAATAATATGAAAGTTCAGCTTGCTAGCGCTATACCTGGATTCAACATTTTAAGGAATGTATTAGCTAATATTTGGAGTACGGCAACTTCAAGCTTTACTCATTATGGATTATCTCAAGATGAAAACTATTGCTATTATAATCAATCCGTTCTTAATACTAACCAACAAACTGAAGTTGATAATTTGGATCTACAAGCCATTGAAAAATCTGAATATAACTATGAATTAGTACCAATTGGAAAGCATTGTTTTAATGATTTTATCAGAAATTATACTGCCAATTATACTGAAAATGAATTATTTGCCTTCAACCGAGATGTTGATTATCGCAAAATTATCATCCCTAAGCATTTAGAAAAATTCTCTCAAGATCAATTAACAAACTGGCTAGACTCAATATTAGCCTCATATGTGCACCAGGATAAACTCGATTATATTGTTTATAATTCTACTTCTACCAGGGGTCATGGCAACTCCATTATTGCTCCAGTTGATTATAAAAATACTGGCGCTATTCAAGAAGGCTTAAGATGGGATAATGGAAGACATCCTTATTTAGAAGTTAAACATGGTCTCACCATGCATTCTGAGACCCTAACCAGTATCTTTATGTCATATTTTGGTTACTTTCTCAAATATAAAGATAATATTTATGGAGTCACTGGCACTTTAGGAACGGAGGATCATCATAAGTTTTTAAAAAAGATGTATGATGTAGAGTTAACTGTTATTCCTACCTTTATTCAAAAGGACTTTACTGAATTTAAGCCTGTTATAGTAGATAGTAAACTTAAATGGCAAGAAGAAATAATCGGAGCAATCACTAGAAAAGCTTTGGGTTGCAAAAGAGCTGGGTTAGTTATAGCTGAAACAATAGCTGAGGTTGAAAATTTAGCAAAACTCTTAGAACAACAGGGATATGATCCAGCTCTAATTAAGATTTATGGTACTGGCGCTAATGGGGAATCTAAAATAGTAGAGGAAAAACTAAAACCTGGGGAAGTTATGATTTCTACTAATCAGGGTGGACGTGGCCTTGACTTACAGCTTGAACAAGAAGTACTCGACGCTGGTGGACTAATTGTTTTTTTAACCATGCTTCCTGCAAGTAGTAGAGTTCAACTCCAAGATTTTGGACGTGCGGCAAGAGCTGGTGATCCAGGATCTGCTATGCTTATTATTAATACGGAGCAATTCCCAGATAATCAATGTGGTAAGGATTTAAAATGTCTAATTGATAACAGAAATGAAGCAGAGATAAAACTTTTAAATCACGATCGTTTATGTAAATTACCTGGTATTACTATGCGTGATAAATTATTTGGGGAATATGTTGAACTATTTAAAGAGGCTAATTCTCCTACAGGTTATAAATTAATTGCAGGAAATTGTTCTGAAGCATTAACTACCATGAAGAGCTTATGTTTATATCAAGAAAAAGAAATCTTGGATATTATGCTGCAAATTACAAGCGCAGATAATAAGTATGAAGCTATAAATATCACTAAAATATTAGATATTATTGATCCAAAAGTTTCTGCTCATCTTACAACTATATTATCAAAAAATGAAAGTTCTGTGTCTAGCCTTAACAAGCAAGATTTTGAAGCTATTCATTTTTTGGCAGCAAAAGATGGTTTTAGTGACAATCCTGTAATTCTAGCTCGGGTTAAAAAATCATTTGATCAGGCGCGAGAAAAAGAACTTCCTTTAGAATATCGAGAAAAAATAAGTAGAATGCTAGGGATGTATACTTATTCAATAA
>CANDYO010000065.1 GCA_947424995.1 Rickettsiales bacterium
TAGAGCGCTCGGCGTACCTTACATTTATCAAAACAATAGGCTATGCTCTTTTTGCAAAAATAAGTGGCTTCAAAAATTATTTTTACAATATTTAAAAATACATAGTTGATGACGGTAAACCTAAAAATGTGGGATAGAATGAAGATTCCTTAAGCTTTATGCTCTAATATGTCCATCTCCAGAAACTAGCCATTTGTAACTAGTTAAAGCTTCTAACCCCATTGGACCACGTGCGTGTAGCTTTTGAGTGCTAATACCTATCTCAGCTCCCATTCCAAATTGATTTCCATCAGTAAAAGCGGTCGATGCATTAATATATACAACTGCAGCATCCACATATTCTATAAAATATTCAATTGCAATTTGATCTTCTGCAATGATAGCTTCACTATGACCAGAGCTATGGTGCGTAATATGCTCTACTGCTTGCTTAGTAGAGCTTACCGTTTTTATTGACATTTTATATGATAAGAACTCTTGGCCGAAATCGCTAGGTTTAGCCTTATTAAGTAGTTTTTTAGGATATAACGATTCTAGCTGCTTATAGCTTTTTTCATCGGCAAAAATTTCCACCTCTTTAATTATAAGTGGCTCAATAAGTTTAAATAGATCCTCTAGCCTTTGTTCGTGAATTATTAAGCAATCCAGAGCATTACAAACGCTAACTCTTCTTGTTTTAGCATTATCAACAATTGCTCTTCCTTTTGTTATATCACCACTTAAATGGAAGTATGTATGCACAATGCCAGCGCCAGTTTCGATCACCGGTATTTTGGCATTGTCTCGAACAAAATTGATAAGTGCCCTACTTCCTCTGGGAATGCATACATCTACTAGACCAGTTGCATTTAAAAGGATATTGGTCGCTTCTCTTTCTTTAGGCATTAAATAAATAACATTCTGATTTACAGCTTGATTCTTAAGTACATCTGCAATAATTTTTACTAAAATCTTATTACTATAATCTGCGTCTTTACTACCTTTTAGGATACAAGCATTTCCAGATTTAAAACATAATGCAAACACATCTATAGTTACGTTAGGTCTTGATTCATAAATAACGCTAACAACCCCTAAAGGAACGGATATTTTTTTAATATGTAAGCCATTTGGTTGAGTTTTTTCTTCTAAAGATTTGCCGAGAGGATTAGTTAAAGAGGCTACTAGTTCAACTTCATCTGCCATAGTAATGATTCTATTTTTTGAAAGTAATAGTCGATCATATCTTGAATCTTCTGGAGACATTAATACTAAGTCTTTTAGATTCTCTTTTAGAATAACATCAACATTTTCTTTTAATGCTACGGCAAGCGCTAATAGCACTTGATTACGTTGTTGTTCGCTTAAGTGAAGTAAACTATAGCTTGCTTCTTTAGTTTTTGCTATTTTTTCAATAATTGTTTCCATTCTTATACTCTTTAAATTTGTAAATAGTCATAATGAATAAATTCTGGTTTATTCTTTTGATTTAAATATCCTGCTAATTTTATAGCATCATATTTTGCGATCCCAACACCTATTTTACTTCCATTAGGAGCTAATATTTCCACTAGATCTCCTTTATGAAAGTCTCCAGTTAATTTCTCTATTCCAATTGGTAATATGCTAATCACTTGTTTATTTTCTTTCAATATTTTAAATAAACATGAATTTACAGAGATCGAACCATTTTGTTTATCAGAGCTAAAGGCTATCCATTTTTTGATGTTTGATTTTTTCTTACTTGCTAAAATTTTTGTACCAATAGCTTCATTATTTACAATACGAAGAATAACTTCAACTTGATTAACATTGGCTATGTGGGTCACGATACCCAAATCTGACATTTTACGAGCAGTTCCAAGTTTACTAACCATTCCACCTCTTCCGTGAATGCTTTTAGTAACTGAAACTTCTGGCCAATTTTTATTATCTATATCAATTAGTGGAATTAATTTTGCTTCTGGATTATCTGGGTGTCCATCATACACGCCATCTACATTACTTAGAATAATCAATTTATCTGCATTCATTTGAGCTGCGATCAATCCAGCTAATTCATCATTATCGGTAAACATTAACTCCTCAATTGCAACACTATCATTCTCATTGATAATTGGTACAATATTTTTATGTTCTAATATTTCTCGCAATAATCTAGCGATATTAAGATAATGTTGCCTAGTTTGAAAGTCTTGTTTTGTTAATAATAATTGAGCCGCTAGTATATTGTGATCTCTAAACATATTAGCATAAATATGAATTAATTCATGCTGACCTATACTTGCTAAAACTTGTTTTTCGCCTATTGAACTACCATATTCTCTTCCCAATAGCTGACGAGCTACTCTTCTTCCAGAACCAACTGCTCCAGAGGTCACTAAAATAATATGATGCCCTTCTAGTTGTAGTTTAGCAATCTGCTTTACTAAAGTTAACATTACTTGTTCAAGGGGAGTTCCATCACTTGATAATATAGCTTGGGTGCCAACTTTAACAATAATTTTCATTATCCTAACTCCTTTAATCTATCTAACGCAGCAATAATAGCTTTATTCATAGTTTCTAATAAAAGCGGTTGTAAAACTTTAAGAGCAGCCTCAGTTACTCCACCTTTACTTGCAACCGCATTAGTTAATTGATCGAAATTATGATTATCTGAAGTTAATAGCGCGCTACCTAAAAATGTTTGTTGGATTAACTCTCTGGCTATTTTTTCTTCTACTCCAGCTTGGATGGTAATTTGAGTAAGAACTTCAGCTAAAAGGAAAAAATATGCAGGCCCGGAAGCTGAAAGTGGAGTGAGAAGATCAAGCATATCTTCTGAGACTAACCAAATCATTTTGCCAGAAACATTAAACAGTTGATCTACTAAAACTCTCTCACTTGCTATTATATTTGGGTTCAAGCAAATTAAGTTAACACTTTGCCCTAACTTCATAGCTATATTTGGCATTATTCGAATAATTTTTTGCGGCTCTTCAAAATATAATGCAAGTTTTTTAAGAGTTACGCCTGCAAGCAATGAGATAATAAGTTTATCTTTTAAGTATGAACTGGATTCTGACATGAATGCTTGTAAATGCTGCGGTTTCATAGCTAGGACCACTATGTCTGCTATGAAATCAGCTGGAATAGCTTGAATGTTTTTATAAAAATAGATTTTATCATTTACTTGAAATAGATTCTGCGCTGACAAACTAGGCTGCACCACCATAATTTTAGAAGCAACTTCACTTAAACTCCAAGCTTTTAATAATGCTTTGCCTAGGTTACCACAACCTATTAGTAATATATTCATGACTATCTCTTAATTTACTTTGATTTTTTTTATCATATCAAAATTTATTGCTGTTGTTTAATTAAATAGTTATACTCCCCTTCTCTTTATTGTAAAGGCAGATAAAAATGATGAAGTGTGCAAATGATTCCTAAAATTAAAGCTGTTTTTCTTCCTGGAAAATTATGTGATCAAAGACTATGGGCAGAAACAATGAATGCTCTCACCGAAGTTATAGATCCAATTTTTGTTGATTTTCGTTCAGAGCAGACTTTAGAAGGAATGCTTGAGGCGGTATTAAATTGTTGCGAGGAAAAGTTTATCTTAATTGGCTTTTCGATGGGAGGTTATGTTGCGCAAGAATTTGCTTTAAAATTCCCCGATAGAATATTAGGGCTTGCATTAATTGCTGTATCAGCAGATGGCTATAGCATAGAAGAAAAAGCTCTTCAAATGAAATTTATAGATAATGCCAAACAAATGGGCTTCAAGGGCTTATCAGATACTGCATTGCGTAAATTTATTCATCCCAGCCGATATCAGGACGAAGACCTTGTTCAGCTTATTAAAAATATGGCCAGCGAAAGCGGAGTTAAAACTTTTATTGCTCAGCACGAAGCAACTATAAATCGTAGATCAAGACTGGTTGATTTAGCAAAACTTAATTGCGCTACGATTATAGTAGCTAGCCGTGAAGATCAAGTTGTACCGCTCGCATTGATTGAAAATATGTCTAATAATATACTTGGATCTGAATTAAAAATTATAGATAATTGCGGCCATATGATACCACTTGAACAACCAGAAAAATTAAATGATACACTTAAAAAATGGATTAGAAACATAGTAAATTAATTACAATAGCAATAAAATTGCGCTCCTGATTACAAAACTTCTTCAAATTTGATTTAGATCAAATCTGTATTTTAGATACCTCCTACAATGACTATGTAGCAAATTTTTGCTCACTAGATTATACCAATCTTCAGTAATAACTGAACATTTGGAGAGTTAAGCGTCATCCCTGGCAAGCTACGCTAAAAGCGCTGCGCTACCGGGGATCTCAGGAGTTTTATCCTCATGAGATCCTATGGTCTTGGACTTCGTCCTCGCCTAAGATGACGTGGGAATTGGTATTATTTATAATAACCTGGAGGTAATTATGTTAAAATTAAAAAAAATAATTATATGTGTTGCAATTAGCGCTTTATTAACTTCTTGTTGTATGAGTAAAGCAGATAGAGATACATTAAATCAAGCTAGTATAGATGCCAAGGAAGCGAAAATATTAGCGGCTGATGCTCTTGTAGAAGCTAATATAGCTGTGCAAAAATCAGAAAGAATTTTTAAACAGTCACAAAAAAAATAAAAAGTTGTGAAAATATTTATTAAAATAAAGCAGAAACAAAAAAACTTCTATAGGCTTACCAAATATTTTGTTTTTGCTTTATTAATAGTTATTTGTTTTGATAGCTTTGCACATAAATACATTAATAAATCTAATATAATAGGAGAGATTTTAACCCATAGAGTCTCTGAAGATGAAACCTTCTATGATATCGCACGAAATTATGATCTTGGAATTGAAGAATTAATTTACGCAAATCCAAAAATTGATCCATGGCTCCCTGGCGAAGGAGCTAGTGTTGTTATTCCATCAATGCATATTTTACCATTAGCAAAATGTGAAGGGATTATTATAAATAAAGCGGAGCTTCGGTTATATTATTTTTCTAAAGCCTCTAAAACTTGTAATATTGAACATGTTTTGACCTTTCCAATTGGTTTAGGAGAAAACGGATTTGATACTCCGCTTGGAGTTGCGCATGTCATAAAAAAACAAAAAAATCCATTTTGGATCCCACCGGTATCGATAAAATTAGAAAAACCTTATTTAGCAGAAATTATTCCACCAGGAGATGACAATCCATTAGGTAATTATGCAATTTATTTGAGCTGGCCAGAAATTTTAATTCATGGAACTAATAAACCTTGGAGTGTAGGTACTTATAGCACTCATGGATGTATTAGAATGTATCCAGAAGACATCGAACTCTTATTTAAGAAAGTTAGAGTTGGAACAATGGTTCAAGTAATCGATCAACCGGTTAAAATAGGCTGGTTTGGAGATAATTTATATATTGAAGTAGCTCTAACTCAAGAACAAAGATTTCAATTAGATTTATTCGGAAAAGTGATAATTGTTCCAAATCTTGATGTTATCAAAAGAAAAATTATTAATCAGTATAAAAATGTAAATGAAAATGCTCTTGATAATGCGCTTCAAGGCTTTCAAGGTATTCCAATCAAAATTAATTAATTTAATCATTTTCTCCTCAGTACAGGACATAAAGATTAACAATATATTTTTTAAGGTTGTCTTCATTCAGAGTGCCCTACCCATATAAATATGGTATTAACAAAAAAGAAGTCTGGCATCATTGCGAGAAAAACCCTTCATAGCCGTAGGATGGATGGGTTTTTGTGGCAATCCAGGTAAGAATTCAGATTCGTAAAATCTGCTTAATTATTATAATGAAGCCTTCGGTTTATTTTTTACCTGGATTGCCATGATTTTTTCTTCTGCCTGCGGCATAGCAAAAATCTCGCAATGACACCAATTTTAAGGTTTTTTTTAATAATTTAAAACTGTCTAGTGGTATGCCTTTCTTCTCATAAAATTAGAATCACTTGATATGTATCAAGTCATCATTTCAAAATAAGATGTAAGCTAAAAAATGACGAAAGAACATTTTGAATCTTATCTGGGAGGGGTAATCATGAATAAAAGAGAAATGAGAGTGAGCAAGGTGGTCTTATATTTTTTAATGATACTAGGCTTATTAATGGTTACCAGTCCTTTTTATTCTGCATTGGGGGGAGATAAACTATCAGCTAAACTATATACACAAGTTATGGAAAAACTAAAATTTGAACCTAGTGTAGATGCATCCAATATTACCATCGCCATAAAGGAAGATGGTATAGTAGTTTTGGGTGGTAAAGTAAAAAGTTATACTGAGAAATATTTAGCTGAAAAGGCTGTGGAAAAAATTGAATCAGTGAAAGGTATAGCTAATGAAATAGAGGTGGAGTTAATATCTGGTTATAAAAGAGAAGACGCGGATATTGTAAAAGCAGCTCTGGATGCTTTAAAATGGACTCTCTTTGTACCACATAAACATATTAAGGTAACTGTTGAGCATGGACATCTAGCTGTAGATGGAAATGTTAGTTTTCATTTCCAAAAAGAGCGTATTGAGAAAGTAGTAAGAGACTTATATGGAGTGATCTCTGTTACTAATAACATACAAGTAAAATCTAGTGTTTCCTCTTCTGAAGTTAAAGAAAAAATTGCTAGAGAATTTCAACGTAATGCTCGCATTGATGCAAGTCATATTCAGGTAGAAGTTGATGGTAGTGAAGTAATTTTAAAAGGAAAAGTTAAAAATTTCGATGAAAAAGAAGAAGCTAAAGCCGCTGTTTGGTCTATACCTGGTATCACTAGCGTAGTAGATCAATTAGAGGTGAGTTGGTAGTTCTTAGAATTTTTGGAGATATTATGTTAAAAATAAAACAATATGAAGTTGTGGGCATCTTTAGTTCTATAGAAGATTTAGATCAGGCTGTTAACGAGTTATTTATTCATGGCTTTGATCAATCATCTTTAAGTGTTCTAGCTAATGAAGAATTAATTAGACGGCAACTTAAAAAAAATTATAAGAGAATAGACGAACTTGCAGATGATGCTAATGTACCAAGGTCCGCATTTTATGCAGAAGAAAACTTTAGTATAGCCCAAGGAGCAATACTAGGAATATTAATATTTATTGGAGTGATTACTGCTGCTGCCATGGTTATCATGAAGGGAAGTTCTATTTTTTTTGCGTCTATGGTCGTAGGAACAATTATTATAATAAGTACATTATTAGCTACAATAGTAACTAAATATCATAAAAAATATCTAGAACAACAACTTAAGAAAGGCGGACTACTTTTGTGGGTGCGGCTTAGAGATAAATTATTAAAAAATAAAGTTATCTGGATTTTAAAGAACAATAACGCTAGAAATGTTCATCTGCGTTATAGTCATAAATTATAGTAATTGAACCACGTTCATTAATTATATTGTATATTGCCATCGCCTAAAATTTCTAGCGATTCTTCAAGTAATAAAGTTGACTCTCTATATATAGCCTCAATTTGTGACTGTAAAATGGATATATTGTGGCTTTTTGCTATGATTAGTTCTTCTACTATTTCAAGAGGTTTAGTCGATATAGTTTTAGATCCATTTTCTTGAAAATAATGAGCAAGCTCTATAGGTGCAGAAATAATAACTTTTACTTCTGGAAAATTACCAGTTTTAAAGTCTTGATGCATTGACGAAAAATGTAATTTTGAAATATTTGATTGTTTAAATTGCTCAAACTTGCGTAAATTTTCTATACCAAGATTTTCGGCAAGATTATTAACAAATTTAATGACGTAACGAATATAGCTCTGAGTTACAGGAGCTTCAAATACATCACCATTAGATTGATCAAGTAGAGCTGACATAACATTGATTGATAATGCAAATTGAAGTTTCTCTAGTATAGCTTTATTGATGTGGTAATTAGGGATAGCATTGATATTAGCGTGATTAAAAACCTGAGTGATTGGCTCAACTATAGTTTCATTTTTGCTACCTATTTCTACCTTAATTTTATGAGTAACAGTAGTAATATTAACTCTTCCAGGTGATTCAAGATGAGCCCCCATTATTGGAATTATAGTCACGATCTGTCTTGTTTGTAAGGTTTGACTCATTTCTCCCTGCAGATCAACGGCTTCAATATAAGTTTTATTAGATATATTTAAGCTTTGTAGAAAATAAAATGGTAACCCATTACTAATTATCCCAATAATCGAATGATTATCGGTTAAACTCATTATTTGCTGAGCTATTCTTAAATTAAAATTAGGTTGCTTTAGGCTTACAATGAGTAAATCTTGCGTTATATTAAAGACAGAATAGTTATATGCTCCAACATACTGAAAGCTAGATCTTGGAATAAAGTCAGTCTCATTACTGGTTTTAACACTTAAGCCTACTTCAGCTATCTGTTTTAGGTTTTGGCTATTCTTCCGTCCAATAATTGAAACATTATGCTCAGTTTTACTAAGCTTATAAGCAAAATATGAACCAAGAGCACCAGTACCGCCAATTATAGTTATAAGCATAGGGTTTTTCCTTTATTTAATCTAAGGGACATACTCTAATAATATGTCCATCTGGATCTTTAACCAAAAAAGTACGCCCAAAAACTGCATCATATGGTTCCTGCACAACAATAATTTCTGCATTATCTCGCTGCCATTCCTCAAATAGATGATCAACATCCTTACCTGAAGGTAACATGATGCCTATTTCAGAAAAACGAGGAATAGAAGCGTCAGGTTTTTCTCCTCCGCTCCAAATAGCAAATAAAGCCTCCAAACCAGCTGTAAAAGCTACATAACGAGGGCTAGAAAATACTGGATCAGATTTAAAAATCATCTTATAAAAATTTGTTGAGCGTTCAATGTCTGATACGTAAACAAGCTGAAGGTTAGCTTTAATTGAATTTTTATTATCAGTTGTGCTTGTCATTTAGGCCTCTTTTAGAATTACAATTCAATATTATCCCAATTCCCTAAGGAGTCTTTTCCTCACGAGATCCCCGATCTCGTAAAACTAGGTTTTACCTAGTTTTACTTCGTCAGGGATGACGTGCTAAGCATTCATTCAGCTAATTAAAGACTTGGTATTACAACTTAAGTGCTCAACTTTATTATAACTGACCTATTTCTGCAAGCTATATTGCTTTAAGCCATTTCTTAGCTTCGATACTAACCTTCTCATCTTGAAGTGCAATATCTACAAGCTCTTGACGACGCTTTGGATCATCTCCATACATCTCATCCAAAATTTCATACCAAAACTTTAGCGATTCAGCTGAGGAGATTTTACCAATATCAGCAAGCGTAGTATAGATACGTTGCTTATAATAGGCATCCATAGCACTTTTAAGCCATGCTACAGTTTCTTCTGTTAAGCCAACCTCTTGCAATCCCTTCCCTTCACCAAATCCTTGTTCGAATTTCTTGGTACGTAAATGGGCATATTTCTTGCCATATAAGCCATTAATCAGGATCATACATTTTTTAGCTAAATTTATGCCAATTTCTGATTTAGGATCTTTCTCAAGATTACTTTCAATCTCCTTAACCAAATCAGTCCAGTTTTTTTCAAAATCGGCTATTTGCTCTGGATTGAAGTTAGATTTTAATTCGCTTTTAAAAGTAGCGTATTGTTTTAATTCTTCAAGTGTAAAGATTTCTTTAACCCAAGAATCTTCAAGTTGTTGTGTCATTTGATATACCTCAATTAATTTAATTATGGTTTCCCATGGAATGGATTTATCTTGACTACATTTAGAAATAATCTCGTTAATCATTTGGCTTGTTTCAAGTAAAACTTTAGTCTTTTGCTCTAAAAGCTGTGCTTGTAATGAAAAATGCTCAAATGCTTCTACTTTACCGGTTAATAAAGTTTGAATTTGGGCAAGTTCAAAGCCAAAAAACTTTAACGCAATAATTTGCTGTAATTTCAATAAATCCTTTTCAGAGTAAATCCGATAACCATTAGACATTCTTAAAGACGGTTTGAGCAAACCAATTTGATCATAATAATGCAATGTTTGCACTGATATATTAGTTAGTCTACTTAAGTCTTTTACATACCATTTAGTCATCGTTTTTCCTCCTTGATTTTAAAGGTAAGGTATATAGTAACTATAGAGTCAAGAGATTATTTTGCAATTTTAAAAGATTATCAAAATTTCTTTTTGCTTTGTCAGATAAAACATCCAGATAAAAGAATGGGTCATTTTTAAGAGATAATTTATTATTAGTGATGTTCATTAATTTATCATAGATTGCTGAGTCATGATATTTTATCGTTTCTTCTAAGGCTAATGCTTGCATCAAGCCATCCATCTTAGGAGTATTACTATTTAACGCAATAAAATGAGTACCTAAGCAAGCGGCTGCAATTGTATGATGGAATCTCCCTGATACTAAGATAGTTGCTTTTTCTATACATTTTAGCCAATTATTTAAAGAATTAGCATGATAAACTTCAAAATTGCTTTGAAAGTTATTTTGCATATACTCGATAAACTCTTTATCATCCTTAGCTGGATTAGCCTTCGCTCCATATAAAAATTTTATCTTAAAACCTTTGCTACTCATTTCTTGTAGGTAACGATTAAATCCAGACAGTCCAGTAACAAAATTGCCAATATTACCTTTTGCATTAGAAGCAATATTTAGCTCAAGCCAAGCAGCAGAACCAGCAATTAACAGCTCATTAGTATGCTTAATATTTGTTTGAACATAATGATCTTTAATATAAAGGGGCATACAATCAAAGCTTTCTATTATTTTACTGCTTAAGTTTTTCATAACGCTAAAACTAAGAGGCTCTCTAATCGCAGCAAAATCAATAGTATTATAAACTAATTTATATATAGAGGCTTCTTCTGTATCA